>JBKJXG010000350.1:0-4052 GCA_046716525.1 Solirubrobacterales bacterium | reverse complement strand
ACCACACGCCGTTTGTGGGGCCGGGGGTCGGTAATCCCCCGGGGTCTTCCGCCTATGGTTGGGGTCCGCCGGGGGATACACCGCCCCCCGGCCTGACTCCCGACCGCGCAGCTACTTCGGGTTCTTCCGACGACGCTAACGCTCCAGAGGCGTCCTCCCTCACTGAAAATGGAGGCTCTGAGGCGCCTGGGCGTGAGGGATCGAAGGCGGTTGAGGACGACCTGGATGCTCTCTTGGAGGATGTGAAGCGCGAGCGGGATGAGTACCTGGATCTGGCTCGACGGGCGAAGGCGGACTTCGAGAATTTCCGCAAGCGCGCTGCGCGCGATGCCAGCGAGGCAGAGAAGCGGGGCAAGGCAGGACTCGCGCGAGAGCTGCTGCCCTCGATCGACAACCTCGAGCGGGCGATGCGAGCTTCGGGCGTGCAACCGGTCCGCGACCTGGGCTCGAGCGCGCGCGGCGCAGATGTGACGTCAGGCGACGTTTCCGAAGAGGTCTCCGCGCAGGAAGCGCTCGCTCGTGGCGTGGCGCTCGTGCACGGCGAGCTCGAGGCGGGCCTGGCACGCGCGGGGGTCGAGTCCTATGACCCCGCGGGCGAGCCCTTCGACCCGGCAGTGTCCGAGGCGATCTCGACCGCTGCGGCGGGCGAAGACGTTGCCTCAGGCGTCGTGGTCGAGACCCTCGAGCGTGGATACCGCCTCGGCGGGCAGGTGATCCGCCCGGCCCGCGTGATCGTCAGCGAGTAGAGCGGATTCGGGCCGATGGCACGTGACTTCTATGAGGTACTCGGGGTCGGGCGCGGCGCCTCTCCGGAGGAGCTGAAGAAGGCCTACCGCAAGCTGGCCCGCGAATACCACCCCGACCGAAACCCCGACGACGCCGGTGCCGAGGAGCGTTTCAAGGAGGTCCAGCAGGCCTACGACACGCTCTCGGAGCCCGGCAAGCGCAAGGAGTACGACGCCGGCGACCGCCTCGGTGGCTTTGGCCGCAGTCCCGGCGGGCCCGGTGGCGGTCCGGGATTCGGGGCCGACATCGGCGACATCTTTTCGACGATCTTCAAACGCGGCGCAGGCGCGCCGCAGCAGGTCCGCGGACGCGACCTCGAGACCGAGGTCCAGCTGAGCTTTCACGACGCGATGAGGGGGACCGAGGTCTCGATCACGGTGCCGAAGCAGTCGAGCTGCAAGACCTGCAGCGGAACCGGCGCAAAGCCCGGGACACTGCCGAGCGTCTGCCCCCGCTGCAACGGGCGCGGGGTCGACACCGAGAGCCAGGGGTTCTTCTCGATCAGCCAACCCTGTCCTCGCTGTGGCGGTGCCGGCCAGATCATCGAGGAGCCTTGCAACACGTGTGGAGGCAGCGGCCTGACATTGCAGCGCAAGCGCTACCGCGTACGAATCCCCGCGGGCGTGCACGACGGCAGCCGGATCCGCGTAGCCGGCAAGGGTGAGGACGGACCTCGTGGAGCGCCGCCAGGTGATCTTTATGTCGTCACGCGCGTCGCCGAATCGCCGGTCTTTCGCCAGCGCGACGACGGCAACCTCGCAGTCGTCGTGCCGATCACGATCGGCGAGGCGATCCAGGGCGCGACCGTGGAGGTGCCGACGCTCAACGGCTCGAAGCGGATCCGGGTTCCGGCCGGAACCCAGCACGGCACCGTGCAGCGCCTGCGTGGCGAGGGACCGCCGAAGACCGGGAGAGGCTCGAGCCCGCGGGGCGACATCCTCTATCGGCTCGAGATCGAGATGCCGCGAGCGCTCAACGACGAGCAGCGCAAGGCGCTCGATGCGTTCACCGATTCGATCAACGACCACGATCCGCGCGCCGGCCTGCTGCGTGATGCGTCCGCCGCTTCCGCGAAGGTTGCAGACGAGCGATGAGTGTCCATGGTCGTGGTCGCAGGTCAGTGTCGGTCAACGCGACCGGCCTCGATCGCCGCCGCGGCGTGTTCATGATCTCGGTCGCCGCCGAGCTCGCCGGGATGCACCCGCAGACGTTGAGGATGTACGAGGCCCGCGGGCTGATCACGCCCAAACGCTCTCCCAAGAACACTCGCCTCTACTCCTACGCCGACGTCGAACGACTGCGTCGCATTCAGCAGATGACTGCCGCCGACGGTCTCAATCTCGCCGGCGTCGAGACCGTGCTGACGCTCGAGCGCGAGCTCGAGCGCGCTCGAACCGAGGTCGCGCGAATGCGCGCGCGTGCGGACGAGCTCGAGCGAGAGATGACCGCGGAGATCGACCGCGTGCGGCGCTCGCTACGCGCCGAGATCGTCCCGTACGGCGCCTACGAGCCCGTCTCGATACCGATTCGGCGTCGCGCTATCGACTGAGTAGTTTCGAGGCGACACCCTCGACCGTTCCGATGCCATAGTCGAAAGAGGGCTGGGAGTCGGTGAGGACGACGATCGCGAGTTCGCGTGAGCCAGCCCGTTCGCGCAGCTCTGCGGCTTGATGGACCAGTGCCTGGTCGGGAAGCCAGCCGCCCTTGAAGCGCACGGCCCAGCGGCCACCAGCGGCGTCGGGAATGCCCCAGCTCTGCTCCTCGGCGACGGAGCCGAGCAGTCCCTTGGCGTACTCACGGTCGCGCCGCGGAAACGAGCGATCGAGGTCGGCGAACATCAGCGCCATGTCGGCGGCGCTGATCAGCGAGTTGCCCCAATAGCCGGCGACCGAGTAGTCGCGCATCCCCGCCCGGCGTGCGACCGCAAACAGGCCGCTGTCGCCGACGCGGGCGTAGATCGTATCGGCGGCGGCGTTGTCGGAGACGGTGATCATCGCCTCGAGCAGGCGATCGGTTTCGGGATCGACGGGCCTACCAGCCTGCTTCAGGCGGCGCAGCTCGGCCGCGAGCAGCAGCGCCTTGACGACGCTGGCCGAGGAATAGCGCCGGCGCTCGTCGAGTCCATGCATTCGACCGCTCGAATCGACCACGGCGAAGGAGACCGCTTCGCCGCGAGCGTTGGCGAAGTTGCGGGCTGCGCCCACAGCCCGCGCCGACGGATAGCGCTTGCCGAGTCGCGGCTCGCTCGGTGCGACTTCCTTCTGCGGTGGCTGCCTCGTGTGGGCCCGCGCATCGGCTGGCTCGACATCGCGCTCGGCTACGGACGTCGCGGGGGCGGTCTGTGTGCGGGCGCTGCCTTCGAATGCGCCGGCGATCGTGAGTCCGACGAACACGCTCAGGACGGTCACCACGATCACGGCGATCACTCGCATCGGCACAAGATGACGAAACGAAAGCGGTCGCGTTTGCGCGTACGCTCGCAGCATGCCCGCGAGCCAGGTGACCGACGATCCCCTCGTGCGCACGGTCGCCACCGGGCTCGCTCTGGGCCGGCTCGTGATCGGTGCCGGTATCTGGCTCGCGCCCGGGCTCGCCGCAAAGGCGCTTGGGTTCGGCTCGCTCGACGCCACGGCCCTCGCCCTGGGACGAATCGCCGCCAGCCGCGACCTCGTTCTCGGCGCTTGGCAGCTCTCGGCGCTGAATGATCGCCAGGATCTGCGCCGGGCTTCGCTCGCGGTCGCGGTCGCCGATGGCGGCGACGCGCTCACCTTTGCCCTGACGGCGCGCGGCGCGGGCATGCGAGGGCTAGCGGGCGCCGTCCCCGCAACAATTGCGGGCGCTTGGCTCGTTCGACGGCTGAGATCTGCCTTATAGCCACTTAGATTTCTTGACAAAGGGCGCTTAGGGACGTAGACTGGACGGCGGTGCACGCAGACAAGTTCACGATCAAGTCCCAGGAGGCAATCGCCGACGCGCAGCGGCTCGCGGCGAGCTTCCGCCACACCGAGGTCGCGCCGGCGCACCTGCTGCTTGCCCTGCTCGAACAGGAGGCCGGCTTCGCACCGGCGGCGCTACGTAAGCTCTCGGCCGACGTAGGCGCGATCACCGACCGTGCCAAGGATGCGGTCGCACAGCTCCCTCGCGTCAGCGGCGATGCGCCCGAAGTCACGTTCTCGTCGGCCGCCGTCAAGGTTCTTCAGCGCGCGGAGACGGAGATGAAGTCGCGTGGCGACGAGTACATCTCCGTCGGCCACCTGCTGCTCGCT
>JBKJXG010000349.1:0-11961 GCA_046716525.1 Solirubrobacterales bacterium | reverse complement strand
AGCGGCGCGTCGTAGGTGACGCGGTCCATGTGGTCGGCGAGTGCCTTCTTCGTCTTTGCGTTCAGATCCGGGTCCTCGAGGTAGGCGTCGGGAAACGCCTCGGCGACCATGCGATAGAGCTGAGGGTCGGTCTCGACATCTACCGGAGTTCCCTTGTAGTGACCCTTGAGATCGAGGATCCGCACCGGCGCCAATCCCGCGATCTCCTCGATCAGGTCGGGATCCCAGTCGTTCTCGGGATCGAGCTTGAACTCGAGCTCGGGGTACTTGGCCAAACGGCGCTGGATCGCATCGGTGTTCGAACGCCCCTCGCCGTCGGCGAAGCTCGTCAGCCGCGTCGAGCAGACGAACCGAAGCGGCGACGGATCGCGCTCGACGACCTCCCACAGCGCCAGCCCGTTCTGGCGCAGCGCCAGATCGAGGGCGGCGGATTCATACGCCCAGCGTCGGTAATTGACCGATGCCGGGTACTCCGGCGGGGTCGGAAACAGGTCGAGCTCGCCGATCAGCTCGCAGAGCTCCCCCAACGTGCGCTCGCCGGCGAGGTCTGCGGTCAAGGTTGGTCCAGCGTCGCGGTGGGCGATGTGGTCGAGCACCGTGTAGACGACGTCCTCGCCGATTCCCTCCTTGCCGCTTCCATGCATATGGACCACCGTCGAGGCTCGCGTGAAGTCGCCGAACTCGACGTCGTGGCCGGAGAGCTCGTAGCTCTCGACGGCCACCGGTAGCCCGGCGAGGCGATCGTAGGCGTCACTCATGGCTGGCGAGGTTAGCCACGAGCGCTCGCCGAGGGGCTACTCGGCGAACCCGCACAACGGGTCAAAGGCGACAGCCCAGCGTCAGCGGTACTCGGGATTGGGGAAGTCGAAGCTGCAGCCGGCGTCCCACTTGGTCCGCTGGTTTCCGTACGCCGGGATGCCGCCGGCGTCTTTGAGCATGCGCGCCAGGTGCAGCATGTTCCAGGTCGCGAACGTCGCGTTGCGGTTGGTGAAGTCGTTCTCCGGGCCGCCGGAGCCCTAGTCGAGATAGGACGGCCCCGGCCCCGCCTCTCCGATCCAGCCCGAGTCGGCCTGCGGCGCGATCGTGTAGCCGAGATGCTGGAGCGAGTACAGCGTGTTCATCGCGCAGTGCTTGACGCCGTCCTCGTTGCCCGTCACCAAACAGCCGCCGACGCGACCGTAGTAGGCGTACTGGCCCTCGTCGTTGAGCAGGTGGGAGTTGCCGTAGAGGCGCTCGATCACCTTCGTCGCGACCGACGACTTCTCGCCGAGCCAGATCGACATCCCGATGACGAGGATGTCGGCTGCCATCACGCGCTCGTGGATCGCGGGCCATTCATCCGCGTCCCAGCCGTGCTCGGTCATGTCAGGCCAGATGCCGGTGGCGATCTCGTGGTCGATCGCTCGCAGCGAATCGACCTCGACCCCGTTTCGCCGCATGATCTCCTCGGCGATGTCCATCAGGCCCTGGGTGTTCGAGACCTCGGGACTGCGCTTGAGGGTGCAGTTTATGAACAGCGCCCTGAGGTCCGAGTAGTCCGTTTCGCTGTTCTCGCAGAGCTCGACCTGGATCTCGTTGAGGATGTCTCGATCGCTCACGCTCGCTCCTTCGATTGGGGGCCGCACCCCGGAAGTCGCGCCCGCCCGCTCTCCGTTACACGAGCAGCTGAGGATCAGCAGCCGCGGCAGCCAATTTCAAGCACCCAGACGGCTGCTTGTGAGCTGCCGTTGAATGATCCACGCTTGAGCCCCAGGCCGATGTGCTCGAAGGCGCCGTTGAGCATCGTTGCGCGGTGCGGCGGCGAGTGGAGCCACGCCTTGAAGATCTGCCGCGCGCTGCCGCGCCCGCGCTTCCCCCAGGCCAGGTTCTCCCCGAGCTTCCAGCCCGAGGTCCCCGACGCGTACCCGTAGCGCTTCGCGTAGGTGTCGAACGAGCGGCCGCACGCGGTGTGGCTGAAGCCACACCTGAAGATGTCGCCAACCTTGCGCACCGCGGCGCGCTCCAAGGCTCGATGGGATCCCGTGCGTCCGCGCGCGTAGTCGATCAGGCAGCGCATCGCGAGCTCCTGCTCAGGCTCCGATGCATGGACGTTTTGTTGCCCGGGACAGCTTGCCCGCGAAGCGACCAAATCAGCTTGGGCGCCCGCCGGCGCGATCACGACCGAAAGGACCGCGAGCGCAAGTCCGAGTACCAGAGTTCGCCGACCTATTCTCACCACCATCGCAAACAGCTCTACTTTCGTTTCGCTCTTCTATTGCCGGCGGAGTTAGCTGTCGGGCTCGCGCTGAAGAGTGCGCTACGGCCCACATCGGGCCGATTCGCCCCCGGAGGTTGATTTCCCCCAATGGGCCCCCCGCTCCCTCGCTTCGTGAGCTCGGGACTAGGCGCCGCGCAGGCTAGCTGATAGGGCGGACGAATGTATGGCTAATGTGAGCAAGCTGTGAGAATCTCCACAAATTCCATGCTTTTTCTTCGCTACTTGGACATGACCTTGGCGGCGAGAGCACCGAAAACCTCAATCCCAACCGCGAGGTCGGCCTCCTCGGTGTCCTCCTGGCGAGCGTGGCTGATCCCCCCGAGCGACGGGCAGAAGACCATCGCGGCCGGCAGCACGCGGGCGAGCTCGGCGGCATCGTGGAGCGCCCCACTCGCGAATCGCGTGTCCGCTGTGGTCCTCGCGGCGATCGCGCCGGCCGCGAGGTCCACCAGCCGTGCGTCGAAGGCGATCGGCTCGATCCGCCAGACGAAACGCTCTTTTAGCGTGCACCCGCGCGAGGAGGCAGCGACTTGGGCGCCGTGCCGAGCCGCGGCCAGCATCTGCTCGAGTGCCGCCTGATCGGGGTGACGCAGATCCACTGACAGCGTCGCCTCGCCCGCGATCGCGGTCGAGATCCCGGGTCGCAGCTCGAGCTCACCCGTCGTCGCCACGCCTCCATGCTCGCTCGGGATCTGCTCGATCTCGAGTGCCGCACGAGCCGCAGCGAGGCCGGCGTCGTGACGCATGTCCATCGGCGTCGTTCCCGCGTGCGCGGCCTGACCGCTGAAGACGAAGCGCAGCCGCTCGACCCCGGCGCAGCCAGTCACCGCGGCCGCCTGAAGACCAGCGTTTGCGAGCACCGGGCCTTGCTCGATGTGAAGCTCGAGATACTCGCCTATGCGCTGGCGACCCACCGCTGCCTCGCCGACGCGAGCGAGCTCGACGCCGTTCTCAGCGAGTACCTCTGCCATCGAGCGATCCTCCGCGTCGGTCAATGTCTCGAGTTCGGTTCCGTCGAGAGTTCCGGCGAAGGCCGAGCTGCCGAAGAGGCTGCGCCCGAAGCGAGCTCCCTCCTCGTCTGCGAAGTCGACCAGGGCCAAGCTCCGGGGCGGACGTTGTCGCGCCTGTGCCCATGCGCGCAGCACACCGAGGCCGGCCATCACCCCATAGGCACCGTCGAGCCAGCCGCCGTCGGGGACCGAGTCGAGGTGGGAGCCGAGCGCGAGGGCGGCCCCCCGCTCGCCCTCAAGAAAGGCCCAGAGGTTGCCGGCAGCGTCACGCTCGGGTTCGAGTCCGATCTCAGCCAGCAACTCCCCGAGAAATGCTCGTGCGCCGCGCCAATCCTCTCCCCAGCAAAGGCGTTGCGCGCCGTTTTCGTTGCCGGTTCGCGCCTGCAGCTCGCGCAGGTCGGCGATCACGCGGGTGGCGTCGACTGCCGGGGCGTCCATCCAGGTTCAGCCTGGATCGCGCCGCAGCGCCTGAGCAAGGCAATGGGCGCCACCGCCGCCGGCGGTGAACATCGAGAGGTCGGGGTCGTACACATGCAGGCCGAGGCTGCGCATCTGCTCGTTGAGGCTCTTCGATGCAGCGGTCGAGATCACGCGCTCATCGCCGAGTGAGATCGCGTTGACGCCGAGGCTGAAAGCGTCGGCTGTCGAAACCTCGAGGATCTCGAAGCCCTTGTCTCGAAGCCACGACGTGAGGCCTCCCGAGGCGGATTCGACGCAGACGGCCGCAAGTTTGGGTGCCAGGATCGAGACGAGGACGTCGATGTGCACGAACTGACCGGGGATCGGCTCGATGCGCACCTCCCAGCCGTCGGCCTCCATCCAGTCCGCCAGCTGGCGCGCGGCTTGGACCTGCGTGCGCTCCTCGCCGTTACCGATCAGCAGTACGCCTGGCTCGACGATCGTGACGTCGCCGCCTTCGATCGAGCCGGCGCTGATCATCCCTCGGATCGGGATCTCGTTGCCCTCGTAGAAGCGGATCACGGGGGCGTACTCGCCGCGGCGCCACTGTTGCGCCAGCTGCGTGACAACGGCCCCACCCGGCATCATCACGCTCGAATCGCGGGCAAACACCTGGTACGGCAGTGCCGGATCGGCTTCGAGGCGATGCACCTTGACGCCGGCCGAGTCATAGGCGGAGACGAGCTCGCGGTGCTGAGCCTGTGCCAGCTCGCTGTCGAACTTCGCTCCGCTCTCGAGCGTGGCCCTGGAGATCGCGCTCGTCGGCAACCACCTGAAGTTCTCCGGCGGTCCCAGCAGCACGTCGCGCAGGACTCCGTATTCAGAGTCCACCCCCCAAACAACTCCCGCCACGTCCTCAGCTCCCGTCCTGAATCAATGGTCTGCGACTACGTCGCTGACACCTGATGCTGCTCCCGCCTCCGGGCGTGCGGGTTGTCGTTCCGGGCGAGTTATTCCTCATTCCACTACGACCCTGATCGTCTTCAGCGTTCGGTCGGAGGCGCCCCGCACGAGGCCGCCGTGGGCGATCGAGTCGGCGACGTAGTCGAGCGTCTCGCGGGTGAGGCGCTCGCCGGGAAGCACGTTCGGCACGCCGGGAGGGTATGCGGCAAGCGACTCGGCGGCGATCCTGCCGGCGGCTGCATCGAAGGCGACGATCTCCTGCGGGGCAAGGAAGGCTTCCCGGGGAGTGCGGGCGATCGGGCCCCAGGGCGGCGGCTCGGCGAACGGCTCCTCCGGCTCCTCCTCCTCTTGGTCGAGGCGATCAACGGCGTGTCGCAATCCTTCGACCAGTCGGACACCTGTTTCGGCAGCGCGCTCACCGATGCCGAAGACGGCGACGACGACGTGCTCGGAGAAGAGCTCGAGGTTGATGTCGTCCTGCTCCAGCATCAGGGCAGCAATGCGGTGACCGGTGGCGCCGGTGCCACGGACATCGACCACGAGGCGAAACGGGTCGTAGGCGTGAACGCTCGGTGCTCCGATGAGGCGCTCGTCGAGGGTGTCGAGGCCGGGGATCTCGCGGATCCGCTCGCGCAGGATTGCCAGCGACTTCACGGTCTCGCCGAGCAGCTCGGCGCCGTGGATGGCGGCTTGGCGGCGGGCGGCGTCGAGCGATGCGGTCAGCAGCGCATTCGGGCTGGTCGACTCGATCAAGGTCACGGCTCGATCGAGGAACGCCTCATCGATGCGACCTGAGGCGGAGAGATGCAGGATCGCCGACTGGCTGATCGAGCCGACGATCTTGTGGGTCGAGGAGAGCACGGCGTCGGCTCCACAGGCGAGCGCGCTGGCGGGAAGATCGTCGGAGAAGCTGAGCTGTGCGCCCCACGCCTCGTCGGCGATCAATGGCACGCCCCGCGAGTGAGCGACCTCGGCGAGGCCGGCAACGTCGGCGATCGCGCCGAAGTACGTGGGTGAGACGATCATCGCCGCGACCGCCTCGGGCTCTGAGTCGAGCGCGGCCGCGAGCGCCTCGGGAGTGAGGCAATGGGCTACGCCGAGCTCGGGGTCGAGCTCCGGCGCGACGAAATGCGGCCGCAGGCCCGAGAGCACGAAGCCGTCGATGGTCGACGAATGCACGTTTCGCTGAACGACGACGCGCTCACCGGAGTGGGCCAAGGCGAGACAGAGGGCGTGATTGCCGGCGGAGCCGCCGTTGACGAGGAACCAGCTGCGCTTCGCCCCATAGGCCTCGGCCGCCAGACGCTGGGCGAGCTGAAACGGCGTCCGTTGGGGATCGCGCCCGACATCGATCCCTTCGATCCCGGCCGGGATGTCGAGCCGCAGCGCCTGCTCGCCGAAGGCTTCGACGAGCCGCGGATCGGCGCCCGGCCCGCCCTTGTGGCCAGGGACGTGAAAGCGACCCGGATCGCGATCCGCGTACGCGATCAGGGCGTCCAGGTACGGAGTCTCTGACTGGTCGATGCGCCCACGGTAACGCCCGCTCGAAGCCGATGCCGGCGTCGCTGCTGCTACCGTCTCCGCGTCTCCGTGGACGACGACCCACCTCGAAGTACCGGGCCCACCGCGCGCCCTGAGCAGTGACCGCTCTGTTTCTTGCACTGCTCCTCTTGCTCGTGATTCTCAACGGGCTCTTCGTCGCTGCCGAATTTGCGCTCGTCCGCACGCGCACGGGCCGCATCGAGGCACTCGCCAAGGATGGTGAGGCCGGTGCCGAGGAGGTCCTCGAGCAGCTCGACAAGATCGACGAGACGCTGGCCTCGTGTCAGTTCGGGATCACCCTCGCATCGATCGGCATCGGCTTCCTCGGCGAGCCGGCGATCGCCGACCTGGTCGAACCCGCCCTCGGCGACGGCACCGGCGCCACCGCGGTTGCTTTCGCGATCTCATTCGTGATCGCGACCGCGCTCCACATCACGATCGGCGAGCAGGTGCCGAAGATGCTCGCGATCACCAACGCCGAGCCGGTGGCGCGCGGGCTTTCGCGACCTCTGAACTGGTTTCGCACGATCAGCGCCCCGTTCACCTTTCTCTTGAACAAGGCATCGAACGCAATCGTCCGCCTGTTCGGAGTCGATCCCAGCGATCTCAACGAGAAGCACACTTCCTCGGACCTGCGCGAGCTCATCCTTTCCTCCGCCAAGGGCGGCACGCTCGATCCCGGCGAGGCGGTGATGCTCGGCGGGGTCTTCCACCTGCACGAACAGCAGGCGCGAGAGGTGATGACGCCGATTCCGGCAGTGGTCACCGTCAACACCGACGAGACGGTCGAGGAAGGCCTTCGCCGTTGCGTCAGCTCCGGGCATACTCGCCTCGTCGTCGTCGAGGACGACAACCCCGACAAGGTCCGCGGCATCGTCCACAACAACAGCCTCGTTCGCCTCTATCTCAATGCCGGCGGCGACGCATCGCTCGAGCCTGCTGTGCGCGAAGCCCCGGTCTTTCCCGAAACCAAGCCGCTCGACGACATGCTCGCCGAGCTCCAGCGTCAGCGCTCTTCGATCGGAATCGTCTCCGACGAGTACGGGCGTACGGTCGGGATCGCGACGATCGAGGACATCCTCGAGGAGGTGGTGGGCGAGATCGAGGACGAGACCGACGCGCGGGCTGTTTCCCTGCGCCGTCTGACCGATGGCGACTGGTACGTGCGCGGGCACGTGCCGCTCGGCGACCTCGAAGACGCGGGTATCCAGCTGCCGGTCTCCTCCGATGCCTTCAACTCAGTAGGCGGCTACGTCTTTTCCGAGCTTGGCCGGCTGCCAAAGCGCGGCGACAAGGTCCGCGCAGACGGCTACGAGCTGCGCGTCGAGTCGGTGCGCGAGAACAGGATCGTCGCCGTGCGCATCCACCCGGTCACCACCGAGCACCCGATCGTTCCTCAATAACTCGCACCACGTCCTCGGCTCCGCTGTGAATCAATGGTTCGCGCCCACGCCGCGAACATCGGATGCTGCTCCCGCCTCCGGGCGTGCGCGTGGCGCTGCCGCCTCCGATCCGTCCGCGGACGGGGCTAGCTTGGCTGAGTAGCGATGTGGATGGTTCGGCTCACCGATAAGCAGCTGGAGGTTCTGAGGGCGATGCTCCGGACGGAGGAGCACCTCGGGCCTGCACTGCGTGGGGCCTTGGAGGCAATGGACCTCGCCCGCTGGGACGAGCTACCCGACGCGCAGTTGCCGTGGGGAAGCGTGAGCGCGGAGGCTCGGCGCCAGGGCGTTTCTGAGGCTGAGGTCGTCTGGGACATCTGTGGCCGCCATCACGAGCCGGCCGTACCGAGACGTACCGCGGCCTGAGCCGCCTGAGCCGCGAGAGCCGGCGCGGGGCGGCGTCATCGGCCGCTTGCGTGCGGAGCACGCGGCGCTCTCTGCTTCCTTGCCCAGCTCGGCTCTCGCAGCTCAGTAGCGGTAGAAGCCGGCGCCGCTCTTGCGCCCGAGCCTGCCCTCGGCGACGAGCGAGCGCACGAGCGCCGGCACCAGATCCGAGTCGCGACCGGAGTCGGCGTGAAGAGACTCGCCGATCGCCACGCAGACGTCGAGGCCGACGAAATCGAGCAGTTTCAGGGGCCCCATTGGATGGCCGGCTCCGAGCGTCATGCAGCAGTCGACTGCATCCGCGGTCATCTCAGTCTGCTCCATCAGCCTCACCGCTTCGAACAGGAACGGAAACAGCAGCCGGTTGACCACGAACCCTGCCTGGTCGGGAACGACGACCGCGGTCTTGCCCATCGCCGTGCACCAGGCGATCGCTCGCTCGCGGGCCTCGCTGCGAAGCAGCTGCGGGGTGCAAACCTCGACCAGCGCCATCCGCGTCACCGGGTTGAAGACGTGAAAGCCGAATAGTCGCTGAGGCGCTCCGCATCGCTGGGCGAGGTCGGCGATCGAAAGCGACGAGGTAGTGGTTGCGAGGTCGGCGTCGGCGCAGCCCCGGGCGAGGTCGACAAGCAAGCGCGCCTTGGCCTCTGCGTCCTCGGCGATCGCCTCGACGACGACATCGCAGTCGGCGAGATCGGCTGTGTCCTCGGTCACCGTGATTCGCTCGGGCTCGCCCCCCTCGAGCTTTTCTGCCTGCTGTCTGGAGGCCTGCGCGATGCGATCGGCAGACGCCGCGCTGCGAGCGAGCACCGTGACTTCGCCGCACCGCGTCGCGCAGGCTGCAAGGCCCGCGGCGATGACGCCGCTGCCCGCGACCCCGGGCCGCGAGTATCCACTGCCCGCGCTCACTTCGTCCGTGGGTGGGAGGGGAAGGTGATCAGCCGCCGCCACATCGAGCGGGCGAGTCTTCCACAAACCGGGCTACATTCTGCAAATGGCCGAGGTCCTCTACTACGCCGTGCCGTTCTTCATCTTGCTGTTGGTTCTCGAGTATCTCGCCTACCGGCACCTCGGTGAGGAGCATAACGAGGGGCTGGTCGGGTTCGAGTCGCGCGACACGCGGACCAGCCTGACGATGGGGATGGGCAACGTCGCGATCAACTTCGTCTGGAAGTTCGCGGTGCTGGCGCTGTATGCGGCGATCTACGCGCTGACGCCGCTACGTCTGGACGCAGGCGACTGGTGGGTGTGGGTGCTGTTGTTCTTCGCCGACGACTTCTCCTACTACTGGTTTCACCGCGTTTCGCACGAGAGCCGTGCCTTCTGGGCCAGTCATGTGGTCCACCATTCGAGCCAGCACTACAACCTCTCGACGGCGTTGCGCCAGACCTGGGTGCCGATGACGTATCTGCCGTTCTGGCTCTGGCTTCCAGCCGTCGGCTTCGAGCCCTGGATGGTCTTGCTGGCCCAGGCCTGGTCGCTGATCTATCAGTTCTGGATTCACACCGAGCGGATTCGCAGGCTCCCGCGCCCGCTCGAGTTCCTGCTCAATACGCCCTCTCACCATCGCGTTCACCACGGCATCAACGAGCAGTACCTCGACCGCAACTACGGCGGCATCCTGATCATCTGGGACCGCATGTTCGGCACCTTTGCGGCGGAGGGCGAGCGGGTGCGCTACGGCCTGACGACGCAGCTGCGTAGCTTCCGCCCGGTCCGCGTCGCCTTTCACGAGTACATCGCGATGTGGCACGACATCAAGCGCGCACCCCGCCTCCGCGACAAGCTCGGGGTCGTGTTCAAGGGGCCGGGTTGGACTCCGCCCGGCGTCTCGGAATCAGAAGCGACGCGTGGCTGACCCCGCCGGGTACGCTCAGATGGTTCGCACGACGGACTGACTTTGACCACGCTGAACCTCGGAGGAAGATGATGGCCGCCACCGGCAAGTTCTCAGGACGCGAAGTAGTGATCGTCGAGGCGGTCCGGACCCCGGTCGGCCGTGGGCATGAGGAGAAGGGTTATTACAAGGACACCCACGCCTCCACCCTGCTCGCCGACACCTACACGGAGCTGATCAAGCGTGCGGGCATCGACGCCGCGGAGGTCGAGGACGTCGTCGCCGGCTGCGTGCAGCAGTTTGGCGAGCAGGCGATCAACATCGGCCGCAACGCCTGGCTAGAGGCCGGCCTGCCAATCGAGACTCCCGCGACCACGGTCGATCGCCAGTGCGGCTCCGCCCAGCAGGCCGTCAACTTCGCCGCGGCGCTGATCGCGTCCGGCGTCCACGACGTCGCCATCGGCGGTGGCGTCGAGCACATGGGCCACATCTCCTTCATGGACTCGATGGAGGTGCAAAAGGAGCACGGATTCGCCTTCTCGCCGAAGCTGCTCGAGCGGTATGACCTCGTCAACCAAGGGCTTTCGGCGGAGATGATCGCCGACAAGTGGGAGATCCCCCGTTCCGAGCTCGACGAGCTCGGCGTACGGTCCCACCAGCTCGCCGCGAGGGCGACTGAGCAAGGCCGCTTCGACCGCGAGATCGTCGCGATGCAGGTCAACGGCGACACCTTCACGGCCGACCAGGGGATTCGGCCCGACTCCGATGTCGAGACGCTGTCGAAGCTGAAGCCGGCGTTCAAAGAGGACGGCAAGATCACCGCCGGCAACTCCTCGCAGGTGTCCGACGGCGCCGCGGCGATACTGCTGATGGCACGTGAGAAGGCCGAGGCCCTCGGGCTGACGCCGCGGGCGCGGATCGTCGACCAGACGACGGTTGGCGTCGACCCGGTGATCATGCTCACCGGCCCGATCCCGGCGACGAAGAAGATTCTCGAGCGAAACGGGATGACGATCTCAGACATCGACCTGTTCGAGGTCAACGAGGCTTTTGCCTCCGTGGTCGCGGCCTGGCGGCGCGAGCTCGAGCCCGACTTCGACCGCGTCAACGTCAACGGCGGCGCGATCGCGATCGGCCATCCGCTCGGTTCCACGGGCGCGCGCTTGCTGACCACGCTTCTGCACGAGATGGAGCGAGACGACAAGCAGATGGGACTGGTGACGATGTGCTGCGGCGGTGGGCTCGGCACGGGCACATTGATCGAACGAATCTGAGCGTTAATCGAACGACTCTGAGCTTCCCGAGGCGGCGAGGCGCCGGCCGCTCCCCGCGGGCGCTTCGCCGTCCGGGCTCGCACCGTCCTCGGCATCCATGCCTGCGGAAGCCCGCCGGGAGCGACCGCCACCTCGCCGCCTCGTTGGCGGCGCTGTTGCTCGCAGTCCTTACCGGCTGCGGCGGCGATGAAGAGGACGAGGGCTTTGCGCCTGGGGTGTCGCAGCCGCAGACGAAGGTCGAGTTCGTGCGCGAGGCAGACCGGATCTGCCTTTCGGCCGAGCAGCAGATCGAGGCTGCGGCGGACGACCTACTCGGCGAGCGCGGCGGCCTCGATCCCGTTGAGGTCGAGCGCGTCGCGCTCGAGATCGCGGTACCGGCACTCGAAACCGAGGTCCGCGCGATCAGGGCGATCCCGATCCCTGTCGGCGACGAGGCCGAGGTCGAGGCGATCCTCGAGGCGACCGAGCAGGGCATCGCCGAGATCGAGGCCGACCCTCGCGATCTCAGCGACGGCCCGCCGCCGAGCCTGCACAAGGCCGAGCGCCTGGCTCGGCGCTACGGCTCGCAGCAGTGTGGCCTGTAGCTAGCCCGCCAGCCGCCCGCCGACGAACTGCACCATCCCCGAAAGCCGGCGGTGAATACCCGTGAAGCCTCGCTCCTCCAAGCCGGTGACGATCTCGTCGCCCTCGAAGATGCGCATCCCGCTGGCGCGCTCGAGCACCGGCTTCAGCAGCTTCAGCGTGAGCTCGCGACGGACCGACGTCATCAGCGCGATGCGGCCGCCCGGGCGTAGTACCCGCGTCATCTCGTTGAGTGCGCCGAGAGCGTCGGGGAAGAGATGAAGGGCGGCAA
>JBKJXG010000348.1:0-2844 GCA_046716525.1 Solirubrobacterales bacterium | reverse complement strand
CTCCACAGCGCCGTGCCAAGCGCGAGGTGGCCGATGATCAGGCCCGCGTGCTTGCCGGCCCAGACATTGAGCGCGCCGAGCGCGATCTGAAAGACGAGGAGCGCGCCGGCGACAAGGAACGCTCGCGACGGCGCCCGGCGCCGGACCGCCAGCGCGACCATCGCGACCACGGCGACCGCCGCCAGGTACATCAGCGCCCGGTGAGCGAGTTGGATGTCGGCGAGCCGGCTCTGGCCGAAGCCGAAGAACTGCCCGTTGCAGGCGGGGAAGTTGTCGGCTGAGAAGCCGGTCCCGCAGGCGACATGGGCCTGGCCGGCCAAAGGCGCCCCGGGGGTGCCCTCCCGCTCGGTCCCGGCGACGTAGCCACCGGCAACGATCGTCGCCAGCACCGCGACAGCGGCGACTGCTGTGGTCGCGCGCAGCCCGCGCATGTCGTCGCTGGGCCTCGCCGCCGATTCGTCCTCGGGTTCCGAGGCACGGCGCAGGAGGATCATCAGTCCGAGGAACGCCATCGCCAAGCCGAGATGAGCGGCGACCAGCTCCTCCTCGAGTCCCTGCTCGACGGTGAGCCCGCCGAGCCCGGCCTGGGCGAGGACGAGGATGGCCGCCGCTACAGAGCCGCGAACGATGGCGCGATGAGCGCGCAGGTGGCGGATCGCTCGCCAGGCGACGAGCGCGATCAGGACCAAGACGACCCCGGCGGCGATCCGGTGGCTGAACTCGATGATCGACTCGGACGTAGCCTGCGGCACGACGCCGCCCTCACACAGCGGCCAGCCGTGCGTGCCGCTGCCCGCGGGGCCGCAGCCAAGGCCGGAATCGCTGACGCGGACGATGCCGCCGATCGCGATCAAAATGAATGTCGCGACGATCGTCGCGGTGACGAGGCGGCGGTAGCGAGAGAGCTCGTCCGCATCGCCACGAGCGGCGAGTGAAGACATATGGCTCAGGCTACAGGGGCTCTGCCGGCGTCATCTTCGCCGGAGTCGGGCGCATCCTCGGGGCTCGGCGAAGGCTCGGCATCCCGTGCGGCAACCCGCCCCAGCGGCCTCGGCGGCGTGAACGCCTGCGTCGCGAGGCGAACCGACTCGCGAATGTCGCGCAGGGGCTCGGAAGAGCGCACGTCGGGCACGGCGTCGAAGTTGTGCGGTGGCGGGGGTGAAAGAGCGAACCACTCCAGAGTTGCGCCCTGCCACGGGTCGTGGCCGCGAGCGCGCAGTCCGTTGTTCCAGCTGTAGGCGGCGTTGGCGATCTCGAGCAGGATGCCGATGACGAGGATGAAGGCCGCCAGCGATGCGATCAGGTTGTAGCCGTCCACGCCGGTGTCCTGGAAGTACTTGAAGATGTCGACGGGCTGACCTTCGAGCCCGGCGAGGAACATCGCCAGCACATAGACGTGGAGACCGACGGCCATCGCGATCAGCGCCACCTTGCCGATCCCTTCCCCGAGCAGGGTGCCGTTGAGCTTCGGGAACCAGTAGTGAAGCGCGGCGAAGCCGCCGATCACGCCCCCGCCGATAAGGACGTAGAGCGTGTCCCCTTGGCTCGCCGTTGTGTTGTCGAGTGCCCAGCCCACCGGAATCACCGAATAACTGAGCTCGCCGGCGAGACCGCATGCCATCGCGGAAATCGCCACCAGCGCGTACCAAGTCGCGGCTCGCAGCTCGAGCGTGCCGCCCCAGATCGTCGCGATCCAGTTGTAGAAGAGCAGGCCGACCGGCACGATCAGCGCCAGGGCGAAGAACATCGCCACGATCGTGAAGCCGTCGTTGATCGGTGCTGAGTACATGCTCTGCATCCATGCCAGCGGCCCGATCGCTCCGATTGCGATGAGGCAGCCGGCGACACCTCGCTGGCTGAAGATCGGCTTGCGCGAAAACGTCGCCAGGATCTCCGAGATCGCCCCGGCCGCGGCGATGAAGATGATCAGGTAGGCGCCCGTGAGAAAGATTGTCGAGAGGTGCTCGTAGAGCAGCGGCGCGCCACCCTCGCCGGGGTCGAAGAAGACCCCGTCGAAGTGACGGTCGACCTCGAGCATGACCAGTGCCGCGATCATCATCGGCCCGATCACCAGCAACATCCATGCGATCACGGCGGCGGCCCAGGAGAACAGCGGCATCCGCCTCCAAGCGATTCCCGGGGCGCGCAGCTGGCTCAGCGTCGCGACCAGGTTGATCGCAAAGCAGACGAAGCCGAGCGTCGCCAGCGCGGTGCCGGCGATCCACGCATCGGTGCCGTTGGTCGGCGTGAACACCGTGTCGGAAAGTGGCGGCAGCGCGGCCAAGCCGCTTTCGGGCGCCTGGTAGAGGAAGCTCGCGTAGATCGTCGCGCCGCCGATCAGATAGAGCCAGTAGGAGAGCTGCAGCAGGCGCGGCAAGGCGACGCCACGGGCGCCTATCTGAAGCGGCACGATGAACGCCATCAGCCCCAGAGCCAATGGGATCGCGGCAAGCACGACGAAGGTGATCGGCGCCGCGCTCATCAGCCGATCGAAGATCTCGGGCTCGATCATCGTGTTCTCGGGCACGAGCAGCTGCACCCGCATGAGCAGGAACTCCAAGGCGGCGAGGGCGAGGAAGCTGAGCGCGGTGGCGATGTACATGACGCCGACCGTCTTGTGGTCGGCGCTGGTCGCACGCTCGATCCAGGGCTGGCGCGGCGCGGAGACACCGCGGGTGACGACCTCGGGCCGAGAGCGGGCGGCGGCGGGCGCCGGGCTCACGGTGCCTCCTCTGCGGCGGCTTCCTCGGCGACGATGCCCTGGGCTTCGGTCAGGCCCTCGGACAGCTGCTCGACGTAGCTCGTGTACTCGGGCACCGAGACAACCTTGACCCAGGCGCGCAT
>JBKJXG010000347.1:0-2581 GCA_046716525.1 Solirubrobacterales bacterium | reverse complement strand
CTCCCAGTGCTTCTGGATGCGCGGGTCCTCGAGGTCGATGCCGACGACCCTGCGGTCGCCGAGCTCGGTCGCCCAGCGATGGGTGAGCACGGCCTCGCCGCAGCCGACGTCGAGCAGCGAGCGCGGGTCGGCCTTTGCGAACAGCTCGTCCAGGGTGCCCTCGAAGCGACCCATCAGCCTGCGCACGACCGGGTTCGTCGACCCGTACTTGTCGTAGGTGTTGCCGGTGACCGTGCCCTCGGCGTCGCGCGTGACGCCGGTCATACCTTCGCGGCCTCGCGCTCCTCGGTGCTGCCCCGGCGGCCCGACTGCGCGCCCGTGGTGGCTTGGTGCCCCGTCGCGCCCGCACCCGCACCCGGCTCGTAGTGCGACGGCGGCACACCGAGCTCGCGCTCGATGCGCCGCACCCGCTCGAAGGTGCGCTGGAGCATGATTCGCTGGCCGGAGAGCAGGTCGCCGATGACGCCGAGCGCGGCCAGCAGCATCGCGGCGTTGAACAGGACGACGCCGAGGATCAGCGACTGCACGTGGCCGCCGCCGTTGCCCTGGATGTAGAAGTAGGCGAAGCGGCTCCAGACCACGAGCGCCGCGACGCCCATCACGAACGCCCCGGTCATGAACACCCGCAGCGGCTCGTACATCGCGTAGACGCGGAAGATCGAGACGCCGTTGCGACGGATGTAGGACCACATCGACGGGAAAAGGCGCGACTCGCGCAGCTTCTCGTTCGTCCGGATCGGGACGTGGTCGACCGCGATCAGCATCTTGCCCGCCTGGATGATCGTCTCGAGCGTGTAGGTGTAGTTCGAGACCACCTGCATCGCGAGGGCGGCCTCGCGGTTGTAGGCGCGGAAGCCCGACGTCGTGTCGGGCACGGTGGTCTCCGACGCGCGCCTCACGACCCAGGAGCCAAGGCGCTGCAGCGCCTTCTTCAGCGGCGAGAAATGCTCGATCGACATCACCTCGCGGTCGCCGACCACCATGTCGGCGTCGCCGCGCACGATCGGCTCGACCAGCTTGGGGATGTCGCCGCCGTAGTACTGGTTGTCGGCGTCGGTGTTGACCACAACGTCGGCGCCGAGCTTCAGGCACGCGTCGAGCCCGGCCTGGAAGCCCGAGGCGAGGCCGCGGTTGTTCGTCAGCCGGACGATGTGGTCGACGCCGTGCTCGCGCGCGACCTCGATCGTGCGGTCACTGGAGCCGTCGTCGATGATCAGCCACTCGACCGTCTCGAAGCCGGGGACCTCGCGCGGGAGGTCGCGCAACGTGATCGGGAGCGCTTCCTCCTCGTTGAAACACGGGATCTGGATGATCAGCTTCATAGGGCGGTCATGGGGAAGGTAACAGCGCCGGATGCGGGCGGATACCGTCCTGGGGGCGATGGAAAGCGCGATGCTCACACGGCCGGGGCCGGATTCCTCGATCGCATCGCGCCTGCGAGCGGCCGATGCCGACACCCTGGCCAGAGTCGCGTTCGCGCTGCTCTGCCTCGGCTTCGCGATCGGGTTCTTCGTCTTCCCCACGTACCCGAACTACGACTCCTACTACTCGCTGCTCTGGGGCCGCGAGGTGCTCGACCTCGAGTCGCCGTTCTTCGAGGGCTTCCGCGTTCCCACCGAGCACCCGCTCGGGATCGTGGCCGGTGGGCTGCTGGCGCTGCTGGGCGAGGTCGGCGACCGCGTGTGGGTCGCGATGACGCTTGCGAGCTTCCTCGCGCTCGTGTGGGCGGTCTACCGGCTCGGCCGCATCGCCTTCACGCCGCTCGTCGGCGCGATCGCCGCGGCGCTGCTGCTCACGCGCTTCGACTTCGCCTTCCTCGCGGCGCGCGGCTACATCGACGTCCCCTACATGGCGCTCGTGGTGTGGGCGGCGGCGCTCGAGGCGCAAAGGCAACGACGCGGATGGCCGGTCTTCGTCCTGCTCGCGCTCGCCGGCCTGCTGCGGCCCGAGGCATGGGTGCTCGCCGGCCTCTACTTCCTCTGGATGAGCCTGCATGCGACGTGGGGCGAGCGCGTGCGCTACGCGCTGCTGGCCGCGATCGGCACCGCGCTGTGGGCGGCCACCGACTTCGCGGTCACGGGCGACCCTCTGTTCTCGCTGCACTACACGAGCTCCTCGGCCGAGGAGCTGGGCCGCCAGCGCACGCTGTCTGAGATCCCGGCGGCGCTGCCGGCTTTCTTCGGGAGCCTCGTCAAGGTGCCGGTGCTCGCCGGCTCGCTGGCCGGGATCGTGATCGCGGCGATCGTGACGCCGCGGCGGATGGCGATGCCGCTGATGCTGCTGGTCAGTGGCATCGGGACCTTCGTGCTGGTCGGCATCGCCGGCCTGTCGGTGATCGAGCGCTACCTGATCGTGGCAGCGCTCGCCCTGCTCGTGTTCGCCGCCGTCGCGCTCGGGGGCTTCTCGATGCTGCGCCCTGGGCGGGTGCGCAGCGCCTGGATCGCCGCGGCCGGGCTTCTGGTCGCCTACGGCGTCTTCTTCACCGTCACGCACGTCAACCTCAACCGCTTCGAGAACGAGCTGCGCTTTCGCGGCGAGGCCCATGTGGCGCTCTCGCAGATCCTGCACGAGCCGCAGGTCC
>JBKJXG010000346.1:0-11060 GCA_046716525.1 Solirubrobacterales bacterium | reverse complement strand
CAGTAGGTGAGCGCGTCGGCGAGGATCAACCGGCCCTCGGCATCGGTGTTGTTGACCTCGACCGTCTTGCCGTTGAGCTGGGTGATGATGTCGCCCGGCTTGACCGAGGTCCCGCTGGGCATGTTCTCCGTCGCGGGGATGACCGCGACCAGGTCGAGCTCGAGCTCGAGCGCGGCGATCGCCGCGAAGCCTTCGAGCACGGCGGCACCACCGGACATGTCCATCTTCATCTCCTCCATGTGCTCGGAGGGCTTGATCGAGATCCCGCCGCTGTCGAAGGTGACGGCCTTGCCGACGAGTCCGTAGCAGCCGCCGTCGCCGCCGCCGCCGCCGCTGTATCGCAGCGCGATTAGGCGCGGCTCGGTGGCGGTGCCCTGGGCGACCGCGGCCAGCCCGCCCATGCCCGCCGCGACGATCGCCTCGCGGTCGAGGATCTCGACGCTCACGTTTGTTTTGGTCGCGGCGATCTCCTCAGCACGCGCGGCGAGAGTTTCGGGCTTGAGCTGGTTCGAGGGCATGCTCTGCAGCTCGCGGGCGCGATTTGCGGCGAGTGAGGCGACGATCGCGATCGTTGCCTCGGCGGTAACGGCGTCGCGGTCGGTTTCAGAGACGGTGAGCTCGATCCGCTCGAGCCTCCGCGGCCGCGGATCGGCGGGATCATGGGAGAGAAAGCGATCGAAGCGCCACGCCGCAAGCACGGTGCCCTCGATCAGCGCCGCGCCGGCCTCGGCCATGGCGACGCCGTCGAGCGCCGGGACCACCCAGGCGATCGAGGTCGCGTCGTGCGTCGCTGACTGCTCGGCTGCCAGGGCGGCAGCGACTCGCAGGCGCTCGGCGTCTACTTCGGCGCCCGCGCCGAGCCCGACGACGAGTACACGTGCGGGTGCGTCGGTGCGCAGCAAGGTCAGCTTCTTGGCTGTGGACTTGACGTCGGCGGCGCCGTGAGCGTGCGCGAGCTCGCCCGGGAGCTCGTCGCCGTCGGCGATCGCGATCGCGACCACGTCTGCACCGAGCTCGGCGATCGGCTTCGAGGTCACCTCCAATTCCACGGCGAGCGAGTCTATCCTCGCCTCCGAGCGCCGCTAGCATCCCCGACCACCTCGCGGCCTTGAGACCAGCCGCCCGAAGCAGAAAGGCCCCGATGTCAAAGACAGTCATTCTCGGCACCGCGCGCACGCCGTTCGGGAAAATGGGCGGGGCCCTTGCCGCTCAGAACGCAACCGAGCTCGGCGGCCGGGCGATCGAAGCTGCGCTCGAGCGCGCCGAAGTCGACGCCGATCGCGTCCAGCAGGTGATCTTCGGTCAGGTGCTGCAGGCGGGCCAGGGCCAGATCCCGTCGCGACAGGCTCAGGTCGAGGCCGGCATCCCCAAGGAGGTTCCCTCGGAGACCGTGAACAAGGTCTGCGCCTCGGGCATGCGCACGATCGGCCTCGCCGATCAGGCGATTCGCGCCGGCGATCTCGAGATCGGGGTCGCGGGTGGCATGGAGTCGATGTCAAACGCCCCCTATCTGCTGCCGGGCGCCCGCTTCGGATTTCGCATGGGCGACAAGAGCGCGGTCGACGCGATGACCCATGACGGCCTCACCAACCCTTTCACCCACAAGCAGATGATCAACGAGGCGAGCGAGGTTTCGAACGAGCTCGAGATCGCCCGCCCCGACATGGATCGCTGGGCTGCGCGCTCCCATCAGCTCGCCGCCAGGGCGACGGACGAGGGCAAGCTCGCCGAGGAGATCGTCTCGGTCACGGTCAAGAGCCGCAAGTCCGAGACGGTGGTCGAGGCCGACGAGGCGATCCGGCCCGACTCGACCGTTGAATCGCTGGCCAAGCTGCCCGGGATCGGGGGTGACGACGCCACCCACACCGCCGGCAACGCACCCGGCGTCAACGACGGTGCGGCAGCGGTGGTGGTCGCCGCCGACGAATGGGCGCAGGCAAATGGCGCCGCGGCGCTGGCGACGGTGCTCGCCTACGGCCAGGTTGCCGACGACTTCGCCTACCTCGCGCGGACGCCGGCCAAGGCCGCGCAACAGGCGCTGGAGAAGATCGGCAAGTCGCCCTCCGACGTTGATCTCTGGGAGATCAACGAGGCCTTCGCCTCTGTCGCGCTGAATTCCCTGCGGATGCTCGGCGTCGACGAGGACAACGTCAACGTTAACGGCGGCGCGATCGCGCTCGGACACCCCATCGGCGCCTCGGGGGCGCGCATAGTCGGAGCTCTCGTTCACGAGCTTCGCCGTCGCGGCGGCGGCATCGGCTGCGCCGCGATCTGTTCGGGCGGCGGCCAGGGCGATGCGATCGTGTTGGAGGTGGCCGCGCCATAGGTGCCGGCGCAGCCTTCTTCGATCTCGATCGGACCCTGATCGCCGGGTCCTCGGGTCAGCCGTGGGCACGGGCGGCGATGCGTGCCGGCCTGATCAGCCGGCGCCAGCTGGCGCAGTGGGCCGTCGACGGCATTCGCTTTCGGATCCGGGGCTCGACCGATCAGGCCACCGAGCGCGTGCTCACCGAGATCAAGCGGCTGCTCACCGGAGTGCCTGAACGCGATCTCGCGCGAATGGCGCCGGAGGTGCTGGGACGGGTGCTGCCGCGCCTTTATCCCGAGATGCTCGACGAGGTCCACGCCCACATGGACGCCGGCCGTCGCACTTTTATCGTCAGCGCCGCGGGCGACGAGATCGTCAAGCTGATCGCACGGGTGCTCTACATGGACGGGGGCATCGGCACGGCCTACGCGGTCGATCCAGAAGGCCGCTATACAGGCGAGCTCTCGGGCACGTTCATGTACGGCGAGGGCAAGGTCGAGGCGATGCGCCGCTATGCCGATGAGCACGCGATCGACCTGTCGCAGTCGTGGGCGTACTCGGACTCGGCGTCGGACTTGCCGATGCTGCGCGCGGTCGGCAACCCCGTCGTGGTAAATCCCGACGGCGAGCTGGCGCGAATTGCTCGCGAGGGCGACTGGCGGGTGATGCGCTTCGAGCGACTCGGCCGCCGGCTGGCGATCGTCGCGGCGACCGTGGTTGCGGCTGCGGTCGGCGGGGCAGGCAGCGCCATCGCCCGGCGCCGGGCACCCGTTCGCGTCCGAGGAAATATGCTCGCGCCGTGGACGGCTCGGACCTCGCCTTCGCGGGCATCGCGCGCCAAGCGCAACTGATCGCCGCGGGCGAGATCAGCTCACGTGAGCTGACCGAGCTCTACCTGCACCGGATCGAGGACATCGGTGACGAGCTCAACGCGTTCACGATCGTGCTCGCCGAGCGCGCGCTGGCAGAGGCCGACGAGGCCGATCGCCGCCGAGCCGCGGGCGACGTCGACCGCGCTTCGCTGCTGGGCGTTCCGATCGCGATCAAGGATGTCGAGGACGTCGAAGGCGTGGTCACCTCCTTCGGCACCGCAGCCTTCGATCGCCCCGCTGCGGCCGACGGCCCCCTGGTGCAGCGACTGACCGCGGCCGGTGCCGTGATCATCGCCAAGACGACGCTGCCCGAGCTCGCGATCTGTGGTTTCACCGAAACTGAGCGCTGGGGTATCACGCGAAATCCCTGGGACACCGACCGCTCCACTGGCGGCTCCAGTGGCGGCAGCGGCGCCGCCGTCGCCGCCGGCCTCGTCGGCGCGGCCAGCGCCTCCGACGGAGCCGGGTCGATTCGCATTCCCGCCGCGTTCTGCGGCCTCTTCGGGCTCAAGCCCCAGCGGGGGCGGCTGCCGCTGGTCCCGCCCGATCACTGGTGGGATCTCTCGGTGCACGGCTGCCTCACGCGCTCGGTGCTCGACACCGCTGTCTTTCTCGACGCGACCGCCCACGGGCGCGGTGAGCCGGGGGCACCGCCGACGCCCGACCATCCGTACGTCGACGCGGCCAAGATCTCGCCGGGCAAGCTGCGGATCGCGATCTCCGACAAGCCCGCACGGACAGTACTGCCGCCGATCGTCAGCGAGGAGTCGCTGGCTGGGCTGGCCGAAACCGAGGAGCTGCTGCGCTCGCTCGGTCACCAGGTCCAGCGCGAGGACCCGAAGTTCGGCCTGGCCGCGAACAACTTCGTGCCGCGCTTCCTGCGTGGCCACCACGACGACATCGCCAAAGTGCCCCACCCCGAGCGGCTCGAGGCGCGGACCCGCGGTTTCGGTCGCCTCGGTGCGGCCTATCGGCCCGGCTTCGTGCGCCGCGCCCGCCGTCTCGCCGAACGCGACGCCGAGCGCATCAACCGTGTCTTCGATCGCTGCGACGTGCTGATCACGCCGACCGTCGGCGAACTGCCGATCGAGGTCGGCCGCTGGCAGGGCGCGGGCGCACTGCGCACGCTGCTGGGCATGAGCCGCACCTACTGCTTCACGGCGATCTGGAACCACACCGGCCAGCCGGCAGCCGCCGTGCCGGCCGGCTTCACCGCGGGTGGCCTGCCTCGCTCGGTCACGCTCGTCGGGCGCCTCAACGACGAGCCGACGCTGCTCTCGCTCGCGGCTCAGATCGAGGCTGAGCGGCCGTGGGCGGATCGGCGCCCGCCGATCCGCTGATCCGGGGAGGCCCTACCGCAGTCGGTCCAGCCGAGCTTCGAGACCGTCGAGGATCAACTCGAGGCCGTGGTCGAAAGGCCGGCGACCGGCGATCCACGACACCAGCTCAGTTGCTTGGCCTGCCATCACCGGGTATTGCTCGGCGGGCAGCGCGGCGAGCTGTCGCTCCCACTCCGCCTGACCGTCTTGCCCATCAAGGCAAGGACCGGGTGGGTGGCAGCTGCGAGACGGTTCGCTGATCCGCGGGCCCCGCGCCTAGACTGTGGCCCATGGCGATCGAGCCCGACGCCCGCCGTCGCGCCCACCAATGGCGCACGGAGCTTTACGATCAAAAGCCCGAGCGCGAGGCGCTGTTCGAGACGATCTCGGGCCATCCGATCGAGCCCCTTTACACCGAGGAGGATCTCGAGGGCTTCGATCCGGCCGAGAAGCTGGGACACCCGGGCGAGCATCCGTTCACCCGCGGCATCTATCCCTCGATGTATCGCGGCCGGCTGTGGACGATGCGCCAGTTCGCCGGCTTCGGCACCGTCGAGGAGACCAACGAGCGCTTTCGCTACCTGCTCGCCCACGGCCAGCACGGGCTCTCGACCGCGTTCGACATGCCGACTCTGATGGGTCTCGACTCCGATCACGGGCGCTCGCTGGGCGAGGTCGGGGTGGAGGGAGTGGCCGTCGACACCGTCGACGACGTCGAGACGTTGTTCGGCGGTATCCCACTCGACGAGGTCACCGTCTCGATGACGATCAACGCTCCGGCGGCGATCCTGCTCGCCTTCTATGTCGTCGCCGCCGAGGAGAACGGGATCTCGGCCGACCGTCTCGGCGGCACGATCCAGACCGACATCCTCAAGGAGTACATCGCCCAGAAGGAATGGTGCTTTCCGATCGAGCCGGCGATGGGGCTGGTCACCGACATGGTCGAGTTCTGCTCGACCGAGATGCCGCGCTGGCACCCGATCTCGATCTCGGGCTATCACATCCGCGAAGCCGGCTCGACCGCTCAGCAGGAGCTCGCGTTCACCCTCAAGGACGGTTTCACGTATGTCGAGCGCGCGATCGAGCGCGGCCTCGACGTCGATGATTTCGCCCCTCGCCTGAGCTTCTTCTTCAACGCGCACCTCGACTTTTTCGAGGAGATCGCCAAGTACCGCGCGGCGCGCCGGATCTGGGCTCGCGAGATGAGAGACACATACGGTGCCCGCGACGAGCGCTCGCAGATCATGCGCTTTCACACTCAAACCGCCGGCGTTTCGCTGACCGCCCAGCAGCCGCTGGTCAATATCGTGCGGACGACGATCGAAGCACTCGCAGGGGTCCTCGGCGGGACGCAATCGCTGCATACCAATTCGTTCGACGAGGCGCTGGCGCTGCCGACTGAGGAGGCGGTTCGAGTCGCGCTTCGCACGCAGCAGGTGATCGCGCACGAAGCCGGCGTCACGAATACGGCCGACCCCCTCGGCGGGGCCTATTTCATCGAGAAGCTGACCGATGAGATCGAGGCGGCCGCATATGAGTACTTCCGCCAGATCGACGAGCTCGGCGGCATGGTCGCGGCGATCAACACCGGCTTTCCCCAGCGAGAGATTGCAGACGCTGCCTTCACCTACCAGCGCGAGGTCGAGTCGAAGCAGCGGATCATCGTCGGCGTCAACGACTACCGCCTCGAAGACGAGGAGCCGATGGAGCTGCATCGCGCCGATCCGACGGCTGAGCAACGGCAAAAGACCCGTCTCGACAAGACCAAGTCACAACGCGACCAAGGGCAGGTCGACGCCGCCCTCGCCGACCTGCGCCAAGCCGCTTCAGACGGCGAGAACTTGATGGCCCGCTTCATCGCCGCCGCCAGGGTGCGCGCATCCGAGGGCGAGATGGTGGCGACTTTGCAGCAGGTGTTCGGCACTTACACGGAGCATCCGCAGTTCTAGGCCCAGCGTTCTTCGGGTTCGGACAGCGGGTACCATCGCGCCATGGCGATCAAGGTCGTGCGTAACGAGGTCGACGGCTGGGACGTCGTCCGTGAGGACGAGGACTCGGCGATGTCCAACCACGCCACCCGCGAGGAGGCCGAGGAGGCCGCTCGCATCCGCTCCGAGGAAGACCGCGTCAACGATGTCGGTGACGAGCCCGTCGTCGTCGACACCGAGCACGTGCACAAGCTCGACGACACCCGCCAAGGCGTCAAGCCCGCTTTCCTGGCGATGGCCGGCCTGCTCGCCGTGGTCACGATCATCCTCGTCGTCCTCGCCGTCACCGGCTCGCTCACCGACTTCGGCAGCTAGCCCCAGCCCGTCGCCGCAGTCTTCGAAGCGCCCCGGCAGTACGCTGCGCACGAGGATGAACGACGAGCAAACGCGAAAGATTCGGGTCGTCGTCGCCAAACCCGGCCTCGACGGCCACGACCGCGGCGCCAAGATCATCGCCCGTGCCCTGCGCGACGCCGGCATGGAGGTGATCTACACGGGCTTGCACCAGACGCCCGAGCAAATCGCTGCCACGGTGATCCAGGAGGACGCCGACGCGATCGGCCTCTCGATCCTCTCCGGCGCGCACATGACGCTCGTGCCGAAGGTCGTAAAGCTGCTCGCCGAGCAGGGCGTCGACGACGTCGTCATTACCGTCGGTGGCACGATTCCCGCAGACGACGTCGGTGAGCTGAAGAAGCTGGGCGTCGCGGAGGTGTTCACGCCCGGTGCCTCGACCGACGACATCATCGACTTCATCCGCTCGGCGGTGACCGAGCGCTCGCCCGCCTGAGGGCACGCCGAGCCTGAGATCACCACCGATTGACTGGTCAGTCAAACACGCGTTCGGGGCGGTAAGCTTTCCGCCTCCGTTGACCCCGAAAAAGGACCTAACTTGAAGATCTGTTGTCTCGTCAAGGAGGTTCCGGACGCCGCTGTGCAGAAGCGGATCGACCCCGGCACCAAGCGGCTCGACCGCTCCGGTGAGAAGAACCTCAACCCGTTCGACACCCACGGCATCGAAGCTGCGATGCAGATCCGTGAGGGCGCAAACGCCGAGGTCGAGGAGATCATCGCGGTGACGATGGGACCCGAGACGGCCGTGCGGGCGTTGCACAAAGCCGTCGCCCTCGGCGCCGACCGCTCCGTGCACCTCACCGACGCCGCGCTCGAGGGCTCGGATGTCGCCGCCACCGGCTACGCCCTGGCCAAGGTGCTCGAATCCGAATCGCCCGACCTCGTCCTGCTCGGCCAGCAGTCAGACGACGGCGAGTGCTACACGATCGGCGCCGTCGTCGCCGATCACCTGAAGATGCCGTCGCTGACGCAGGTGATCGACATCAAGCTCGAGGACGGCAAGATCATCTGCGAACGCCAGGCCGAGTACGGCTACGACACGGTCGAGATCGACCTGCCGGCCGTGATCTCCGTCGGCGACGCGATCAACGAGCCACGCTACCCGTCGCTGAAGGCGATCATGGGCGCGAAGAAGAAGCCGCTCGACACCAAGGCGACCGGCGACGTCGGCATCGAGGGCGACCGAGTCGGCGAGGCCGGCTCGCGAACCCAGGTGCTGGAGATGAACCCGCCGCCCGCGAAGGAGTCCGGCGAGGTATTCGAGGACGAGGACACGGCGGAGACTGTCGAGAAGATCGTCGCCTGGCTCGACGAAAGGAAGCTGATCTAGATGGGCGGAATCCTGGTCTACGCACTGCACGACGGCGAGGGCAAGTTCAACAACAACTCCCTCGGCGCGATCTCGGAAGCGTCGAAGCTCGCCGGGGAGCTCGGCGGCGAGGCCGGCGTGGTCATCGTTGGCGACGTCTCCGACGAGGCGGCTGCATCGCTCGGCAACTACGGAGCGGCCAAGGTGCACCGCGCGAAGGCAGTCGAGGAAGGGCTCGCTCAGCCGATCATCGACGTGATGGCGAAGGTGATCGCAGACGACGGCTACTCGTATGCGTTGTTCGGTGGCGGCCTGCTCGGCTTCGAGATCGGCGCCGGGCTCACGGCGCGCCTCAACGCCGGTGTGACGATGGAGGTGACTGCGGTCAAGGTCGCGGACGGCAAGCTGATCGCCGAGCGGCCCGTGCTGCAGGACTCGGCGATCGTCGACGTCGGCTACGTCGGAGAGCCCGGCATCATCATCGGACGCCTGAACGCGTTCGATGTCAGCGAGTCCGGCGGTAGCGCCGAGGTCGTCGATGTCGAGGTCGAGCTCTCGGAGTGGTCGACCAAGGCGCGCATGCGCCAGCGCGGCGAGCAGCGTGGTGCCGACGTCAACATCGAAGACGCAGACATCCTCATCGGCGGCGGTCGCGGCCTGGGCGAGAAGGACAACTTCAAGCTCGCCGAGGACCTCGCCGAGGCGCTCGGAGGCGCGGTGGCGGCGACCCGCGCGGTCGTCGACGCCGGTTGGTATCCGTACGCGGCGCAGATCGGCCAGACCGGCAAGACGGTGGCGCCGAAGCTGTATCTCGCGGCCGGTATCTCGGGCGCGATCCAGCACAAGGTCGGGATGCAGAACTCCGAGGCGATTCTCGCGGTGAACAAGGATCCGAACGCACCGATATTCGAGTTCTGCGACCTCGGCGTCGTCGGTGACCTGCACAAGATCCTGCCGAAGCTGACCGAAGCGGTGAAGGCCAAGAAGGGCGGCTGAGCCGATGTCGATCGCCGGGGCGCCTGTCGAGCCGATCAACTTCCCGCCTCCGTTCGACGAGGCGAGCCTGATCGTCGAGCCGACCGATCCCGAGGACGAGCGGATCGAGGTCGGCGTTGCGATAGTCGGCGGTGGTCCGGCCGGCCTTGCCTGCGCAAATCGCCTGCTCGACCTGCTCGCCGACGAGCCCGAGTTGATGGAGCAGCTCGGCGAGGTCCCCGTGGCGGTGATCGAGAAGGGCAAGGCCTGTGGCGCGCACACTTTGAGCGGCGCGAACATGGTGCCGTCGGCGATGAAGGCGCTGTTTCCCGACCTCGATCCCGCCGACTGGCCCTTCGCCTACCAAGAGGTGACCAAGGACGCGGTCTACCTGCTGACGAAGAAGGCGGCGCTGCCGCTGAAGCCGATGCCGCCCAACTTCCGCAATCACGGCAACTACGTGATCTCGGTCGCGAAGCTGTCGCGCTTTCTCGCCGATCAGGCGGAGGAGAAAGGCGCATACATCCTCACCGAGACGGTGGCGGACAGGCTGTTGGTCGAAGACCGGATCGTTCGCGGCATTCGCTCCGGCGATCGCGGCCGCGGCAAGGACGGCGGCGAGCTCGGCAACTTCGAGCCGGGCTCAGATGTAGTCGCCAAGGCCACCGTGCTGGCCGAGGGCACGCTCGGCCACCTGACCCAGGCGACGCTCGACTACTACGACCTGCACGGCTCGCTCCCGGTGCGCTGGGAGCTCGGCGTGAAGGAGGTGTGGGAAGTGGAGAAGCCCCTCGACCGCGTCATCCACACGATGGGCTGGCCACTTCGCAAGGCCTCCAAGTGGAACGAGTTCGGCGGCAGCTTCATCTATCCGATGGGCGAGGACAAGCTCTGCATCGGCCTCGTCGTCGGCCTCGACTACACCGACTCGACGCTCTCGGTTCATGACGCACTGCAGGAGCTTAAGACGCACCCGTTCGTCAATGACCTGCTCGAAGGCGGCAAGCGCGTCGCCTGGGGCGCGAAGACGATTCCCTCGGGCGGCTACTACTCGATGCCGCGCAGTCTCTCAGTCCCGGGCCTGGCAATTGCGGGCGATGCGGCGAGCATGGTCAACGTGCCCACGCTGAAGGGCGTCCACTACGCGATGGAGGCAGGGATGTATGCGGCAGAGGCGATCGTCGAGGCGCTGAAGAAGGACTCGGTCAACCTCGAGAGCTACGACGAAAAGGTGAAGAAGTCGGCGATCGAGCGTGACCTGTTCGACTCGCGAAACATGCGGGCGCCGTTCTCGAAGGGCTTTTTCGTCGGCGGCGCGATCGCCAGTGCGATGACGATCACCAAGGGCCTGTTTCCCGGCGGCAAGTGGGACTACGAGCCCGATACCGAGGTCGCGATGGCCGACGGCGGCGCCTCGGAGAACTACCCGAAGGCAGACAACGAGCTCACCTTCAACAAGCTCGACTCAGTCTTTCTCTCCGGCAACGCGACCCGTGACGACGCCCCCAATCACGTCCGCGTGCAAAGCCACGTGCCGCGTGAACTCGCCAAGACCTGGGTTTCGCTTTGCCCGGCGCAGGTCTATGAGATCCCCGAGGATCAACTCGAGGGAACCTCGGCCGACGTCGACGTGCAGGTGACCGCGTCGAACTGCGTTCAGTGCGGCGCGATCAATGCCAAGGGCGGGCGGCTCACCATGCCCGAAGGCGGCGACGGTCCTCTGTATCAAGAGGTTTGATGGCGGCGCCTGCAAAGCTGCGCCTGGCGTTGTCCTCGGGTGATAGTCTCGTTCACGTACCGCACGCGTACGCTCACTTCGCCGATCACCCTGCGTCCTAGCCACGCTTGCTTTTCAGCACCGTTTGCCGGACGTTGGACTTTCTGTGGATGAGCTCGAGCTGAAACTTCGCGATGGGTCGGGCGTGCGTGTACGAC
>JBKJXG010000345.1:0-4597 GCA_046716525.1 Solirubrobacterales bacterium | reverse complement strand
GCCCGCAGGGCGGCAAGCACCGCGCGCGTCTCGGCCGCTCGGTTGAGCGCGTAGAAGTGAATCCCGGGGGCTCCCGCGGCGAGCAGCTCGTCGCACTGACGGGCGGCGAAGGCGATCCCGAGCAGGCGCTCGGCCTCGACATCACCGCCGAGCTCCTCCATCGCCCCCCGCAACTCGTCGGGGATCGAGGCATCGCAGAGGTCGCAGATCCGCGCCACCTGTCCGTAGCTCGTGATCGGGATCACGCCAGGGATGATCGGCACCGTGATCCCAGCGTGGCGGGCAGCGGCGACGAAATCGAAGTAGGCGCGGTTGTCGAAGAAGAGCTGGGTGATGAGGAACTTCGCGCCCGCGTCGACCTTGGTCTTCAGATATGCGATGTCGGTTGACGGGCTCTCGGCCTCCGGGTGGACCTCGGGAAAGCAGGCGCCGCCGATCGTGAACTCGTGCTCTGCGGTGATGAACTCGGTCAGCTCGGCGGCGCTGGACAGGCCGTCCTCGGGCACGATGAACTCCTGCTCTCCGCGCGGCGGGTCGCCGCGCAAAGCCAGCACGTTCTCGACCCCGATCTCGCCGAAGCGGCGAAGAATCGTGGCGAGCCCCTCACGCGTCTCGCCGACACAGCTCAGGTGCGCCATCACCTCGATCCCGTGCTCGGACTTGATCCGCTCGGCGATCTCGATCGTGCCGTCGCGAGTTGCACCGCCCGCCCCGTAGGTGACCGAGACGTAGTCGGGCTGCAGCGGCTTCAGCGTCTCGACCGTATCGAACAACAGCTCGAAGCCGGTCGGGGTCTTCGGCGGGAAGAACTCGATCGAGAACACGGGCCGCTTGTTGCGCAAGAGCTCGTCGATTCGCATGGCGCGTGATGGTAGAGCGATGAGGTCCTAAGCTTGAGCGATGGTGGCTGAGCCGCTACCGGGTGCGGCGCTCGAGCTCGTCGACGTGGTCAAGCGCTTCGGCGCCCACACGGTGCTCAGGGGCGTCGACTTCTGGGTGCCCGAGGGGGAGATCACCGTCCTGCTCGGCCCTTCTGGAGCGGGCAAGACCGTGACGATCAGCCACGTCGTCGGTCTGATCCATCCCGATAAGGGGGTGGTCAGGGTCGAGGGCAAGGACCTGGCGAGGCTCACCGACCTCGAGCTGAACGAGGTGCGCCAGGCGATGAGCGTCGTCCTCCAGGGCACGCTGCCGTTCACCTGTGGGCTCTTCTTCTCGCTCAACGTCTACGAGAACGTCGCCTTTGCGCTGCGCCAGCGAAAGCGCTGGTCGGAGCCGCGCGTCTACGAGCAGGCGATGTCCTACCTCGGGCTCGTCGGTCTTCGTGATCGCGCCGCGGCGATGCCCGACCAACTCTCGGCGGGAATGTGCAAGCGCGTCGCGATCGCGCGATCGCTGGCGCTCGAGGCCAGGATCGTGATCATCGATGACTTCGACAGCGGCATCGACGGCGTTCGCCTCTCGCTGCTGTGCGAAACGCTCATCGAGCTCCAGCGTGAAACAGGCGCCACCTTCCTCGTCTCGACCCACAGCATGCGCTCGGCCCGCCGACTCGCAGATCACGTCGTCGTCATCCACGACGGCGAGATCGTCACCAGCGGCCCGGCCGCCGAGACGCTCGACTCGAGCGAACCGCTGGTGCGTCAGCTCGTCACTGGCGCAACCTCTGGGCCGATTCAGCTGCGCGACGTCTGACGCCGCAGCACGCATCGCGGAACGCTTGGTCCTGCCGTGTCAGGGCTTAGCGCGGTGAGTGACCTTCGCCGTCGCCTGAGCGGTTGGCTTGATCGTCAGGTAGTCGATGTCCACATGCGCCGGCCGGGTGACACAGAAGGCGATCGCCGCGGCGACATCCTCGGCGCTCAGCGCCTCGATCCCCGCGTAGACGCTGGCCGCGCGCTCGGCGTCGCCGCCGAATCGAACCAGCGAGAACTCGGTCTCGACCAAGCCCGGGGCGATCTCGGTGACGCGAATCGCGTCGCGCAGCAGCTCGAGACGCAGTGTCTGGGCGATTGCGTGAACCGCGTGCTTGGCGGCCGTGTAACCACCGCCACCCTCATAGGCCTCGACCCCGGCGACCGAACCGACGATGACGATGTGTGCGGCGCGGCTGCGCCGAAGCGCAGGCAGCAGCGCCTTCGTCACCCGCATCACGCCGGCGACGTTCGAGTCCCACATCTCACGCCAGTTGTCCTCATCGGCCTCGGCGATCGGCTCCAAGCCTTGAGCGCCGCCGGCGCTGTGAACGAGGATGTCGAGATCGTTCAGCTCTTCGGCAAGCGCGGCCACCGAGTCGGGGTCGGAAACGTCGAGGCGCAGCGCGCGGCCTCCGACCTCGTCGGCGAGCGCTTGGCAGCGCTCGAGCCGGCGCGCGGCGCTGATCGTGGCAATGCCCGCGGCAGCAAGTTCGCGTACGGTCGCCGCACCGATCCCGCTCGAGGCGCCGGTGACCAGCGCGATCTTCGAATCGTCTGACATCAGCCCAGGCTAACGCCGGGCGCCTGGCTCAGTGCGCGCTGGAGACCCGCTCGATGTCCAGCGTCTTGCGGCGCACCTGGTCGGCGCAGAAGGGCACCCGATTCCAGCGCTTGCGCGAGAAGGCCTTGGAGTAATCCGCGGCATGCGGTGAGCGCTCGTTCTCGGACTGTCCGTAGGTGACGAAAGTCAACGATCTCACCGGGCATCCGGACTTCTTGTCGAAGAAGCCCATGACGGCGATGAAGCTGGAGCCGTGCGGGATGTTGGAGTAACCCGCGTCAGGGCTCCAGGTCGAGTTGATCGCGTTGAAGATGCCGAGTGTTCCCGGCCCGCCGTGGACAGGGATGCGTTTGCCGGCGCGGACGTCGTACTGAAACTCGCGCAGGGTGCCATCGACGGGGATGCCGGCTGCCGTGAGATCGTCAACGGCTGCTTCGAGCGCCGAGGCGACGGCGGGATTGTCGGTCTTGAGGCCGTTTGGTGTGTTCACCGGATCGCCTACGTCGAATGGGTTGTCGTAGATGCTCGCATCGCCCGGCGCCTGGCTGCTGGAAACCCCCGTCGGCACGCTTTGGAAGTTGTCGAGCAGGCGCTCGGTAAAGCGCTGAAACAGCACGGCGCCGGGCGCGTCGAGATCGTTTCGCCCGCTCCAGCCTGCGAGCACCGGGCAGGCGGCCATCACCTCGGCCGATGAGCTCTGGTTGCAGAGCGCGACGAGCTCGTCGCGCCAGAGCTCGCCCGCGTACTGGCGATTGTCGAGGGCGACACGGGCCAGCTTTCGCAGCGAGAAGCCCTCTCCGCGTCTGCCGTCGGTGCCGGCGATGCGCTGTTGCACCATCACCAGGCCGAGCCGTGTTCGCAGCGAGCGCTGCGTGCGCTCGTCGCCGATCACGCGCTCGTAGCCCTCGAGCGGCTGCTCGGGGTTGGAGAGCCAATGGCTGTCGTTGCCGTTGGTGACGTAGTCGTCGCGGAACAGGCGTGGGATCCGGCTCGGACCGAAGATGCCTTCGACGACCGAATCGGAGTCGGTGTCCCAGTTGCATGCCGCGCGCGAGCCGTCGAGGATCGGGATCCCGGTGGCGGGGAACACGGAGGTGCCGAGCGAGCCGGCGCAGGTTGTCGCCTTCTCGTCGCTGACGTTCGGGATCGCTCCGTCCATCGAGTAGTAGGCCTCGCCGTGGCGGTCAGCGGCGACGCTGTTGACCCAGGGGATGCCCTGGTACTGGCGCTGGATGCGGTCGTAATCTCGTACCGACTGGGCCTGGTCGGTCGCTACGAAATGATTGAGATAGCGAAAGTTCTCGTAGTTGGCATCGCCCAGCGCGTACCCCTTCAACGGTGTCCAGGGGAACAGCGGCAGGTCGAGGATCGACGTCAGCATCCGCCCGAATTCGGTGCTGTACAGCGTTCGGCTGCGCTCCTCGAGGGTGCCGCCTGCGGTCTTCGCCTGCACGGTCATCGTCCGCGCCTGCATCTGCTTGACCTGGCCGTCGACGATGTACGAATACGGATCGCCGGGCACGAGCTGAAGCTCGAACGGGGTGAAGCGCCAGGCTGAAGCGACCGTGTGCGACCAGGCCAGGCCCCGGGTGTGGCCGATCAGCACCGCCGGGACGCCGTAGAGGCTGCCCCCGGAGACATCGAGCTTGCCGGGGATCGTGATGTGAGCCTGGTACAGGCGCTCAGCTCCGTCCCAGGGAAAGTGCGGGTTGCCGAGCACCATCCCGCGCCCGTTCGTCGTCGCCTCCTTGCCCAGTCCGAGGGCGTTGGAGCCGCTGTCGAGCGGAAAGAACTCAGCCGCCTCGCCGGAGACGAGTTGGTCGACGGCGCGGTCGCGCTGTGCCCTTGCTGCCTCGACTCGCGCTACGGGGCCGGCGGGTGCGGCATCGGCGATGCCCGTGATTGCGACCCCGCTGCTCACCAGGCTGCCGAGCTGGTGAAAGCGCCGGTAGACGTCGAGCTGCGTGATCGGGCGCACCCAATCGGCGCCCCGGCAGCGCTTGTCGGGGAGCAGGCCGACGCCGACGTCGGCGAGGTAGTCGTTGTAGCCGGCGACGTAGCCGCTGACGACTTTGCGCAGCTCCGGCAAAGGACCCTCCGGGGGCTCGCGCGTCATCAG
>JBKJXG010000344.1:0-5728 GCA_046716525.1 Solirubrobacterales bacterium | reverse complement strand
GGGCTCGATCATGATCGCTACCAGGGCGACCGCACCGACGCCCGCGGCGAGCAGCGCGACGTCACGGATGCGAACGCCGGCGGCGACCATGAGCGCGGCCAACGCGAGGCAGATGACGAGCGCCGTGCCGAGGTCGCCGAGAACCACGAGACCGCAGCCGGCGGCGGCTATGCCGAGGAACGGCATCAGCGGCGAGATCCCACCCGCGGTCATCTTCGGGCGCTGCGCGAGCAGCGAGACCCCGTAGAGGATCAGAGCAAGCTTCATCAGCTCAGAGGGCTGGACCTGCACCGGCCCGGCGCCGATCCAGGCGCGCGAGCCGTTGACCTCCATCCCGATCCCCGGCACCAGCACCGCGGCGCAGAGGACGAACGAGCCGCCGAGGATCAGCGGCGTGGCGTTACGGACCAGGGCGACGCCACGCAGCGCCAGCATGCGCATGACCAGGAGCCCGATCACGCCGAAGATCACCGTGCGCTTGAGGTAATAGGCGCTGTCTCCCGACTCGCCCAGCAACTGGGTGGTGGAGCTGGCGCTGAAGACCATGACCACGCCGAAGGCGAGCAGGCAGAGAGTCGCAGTCAGCAACATCGAGTACTCGACGGACTTGGTCGCCTTGCCTGCCTTGGGGCTCATGCGAGCTCCTTTACGAGGCGCTTGAATTCCGCGCCGCGTTCGGCATAGTCGCGGTAGGCGTCGAAGCTGGCGCAAGCCGGTACCAGCAGCACGACGTCGCCCGCAAGCGCATCCGCGGTGGCGCTGCGAACCGCCTCTTCGAGCGATTCGCACCGGCGATGCTCGACCCCCGCCGCCCAGGCCGGTTGCAGGTCCTGCTCGATCAACTCGGCGGCCTCTCCGACCAAATAGCAGCTGAGGCAACGCTCGCGAACAGCGTCGGCGAGACCGTGAAAGCGCTCACCCTTGAGGCTGCCGCCGAGAATCGCGCGCACACCACCGTCGAATGCGCGCAGCCCGACTACGGCCGCGGCGACATTCGTCGCCTTGGAATCGTTGACGAACGTAACGCCGGCGATCTCGGCAACCGGCTCGAGGCGGTGGGCGACGCCTTCGAAGCTGCGCAGGCCCGCTCGCACGGCGTCGATCTCGACTCCGGCCGCCAGCGCGGTCGCGGCGGCGGCCGTTGCGTTGAGCGCATTGTGGTCGCCGAGAAGTTGCAGTTCGTCGGTGCCGACCAGGCGCTCGTCGTGCCACCAGATCGCCTCGGCGTCGAGCCGGGCGTCGGCTTCGGCTTCGCGGCCGAACGAGACGCGCGCGCCGTCGCCCAACCTTGCTCCGAGGCTGATGATCTCGGCCGCACCGGCAATCGCGACATCGTCTCGTGTCTGCCGTTCGAAGAGCCGCAGCTTGGCCTTCGTATAGGCGTCGATCGTGCCGTGGCGGTCGAGATGGTCGGGGGCGATGTTAAGCAGCGTTGCGACCTCCGGCGCGAACCCGTCCGTGTCTTCGAGCTGAAAGCTCGATGCCTCGCAGACGAGCGTCGCGCCCGTGTCGAGCTCGGGCGAGTCGACGAGCGAGGACAGCGGCGTGCCGATGTTGCCGGCCACGGCCACCGGCAGGCCCGCGCTGCGCCAGAGGTGGCCGAGAAGCTCACTCACCGTGGTCTTGCCGTAGGTTCCCGTGACCGCGACGAACCGGTTCGGCAGCAGCCGCCATGCGAGCTCGAGCTCGCCGATGACGACGGTTCCACGTTCGCGGGCCAAGCGGATCGCCGGCGCTTCGGGGGGAACGCCGGGGCTCTTGACGACGCACCCGACACGCTCGACGAGGTCGGCTCCGTCCGCATCCAAGACGACTTCGACACCGGCTTGCGAAAGCCTGCGCGCCCCGTCAGGCGCGCCGATATCCGTTGCGATCACGGTCTCGCCACGCGCGGCGAGCAGGCGCGCCGCAGCGAGCCCCGAGCGGGCCAGGCCGACGACGAGAAATGGGCCCTGAGGGAGCTGCGGGCGTGGCTTGGGCACGTGTGACACATAGGCATAGTTCGCGGCCCGGACACCCGCTACCTTCAAGCTCATGCGCACGACCGCTCGTTTTTTCGCCGAGCTCGCCGGCGCCATCGTCGTCGGAGCCGGGGTTCCCTTCTTCTGGATCTGGGTCGGCTCGCAGATTCAGGGCTCGCGTGGCGGCCAGGGGGTCGAGGCCGGCACCGCCGTGATCATGATCGCCGGGATCCTCTTCACCTATGCCGTGATCCTGATAATCGCCGGGACGATCCAGCAGCGCGGTCAGGCACAGAAAGAACGACCGCCACCTCGCTACCCGTGGCTGCGCAGCATGCGTGACGAGCCCTATCGCCCGGGCACCGCCAAGCTCAGTCCGGTCGAGGCCACCTTCGTCGGCACCGCGGTCGTCGCCTCGATCGCGATGGTGATCTGGTTCTTTGCCTTCGCCGGCTCGCCGTTACCGACTTAGTGCTCACGGCCACAAGTACCGCCGCGCTCGGGCGGCTGCGAATCGGCGCCTGCCGTCGTCCTCAGTCGCCGACATGGCGCTGCCATGCCGGCTCCCTGCGTCCTCGCCATGCTTGATTCTCGCTCGCCCAATCACGACGTTACTTATGACCGGGAGCGCTTAGCTCGCGCTCGCGCTTGGTGAAGCTGACGACCAGCTCGCGCATCCGCTTTCGGCTCAGCATCAGCGACCAAAAGCCCGACATCGGGCCCTCGACGTAGAGACGGTGAGTGACCTCGACGCTCGATTTCCCGGGCTTCATCCGGTGTTCGTGCCCCAGCCGGGCTCCTGGAAATTTCGCCTCGTCGACGAAGAGGCGCAGCGGCTCGAGCTCGGTCACCTCGAACTTGACCTTGCCGCCACGCTTGAACTTCACGGTCGCCTCAGCGCCGATGCGCAGCTCACCGTCGAGCTCGGCGCCCTCGACCTGCTCGTTCCAGTCCGGCCACCGATGCGGATCGGCCCACAGCTCCCAGATCGCATCGGCATCGGCCGGGATCCGCTCCGTGTGCACGGCCTCGAACATCTAGCCGATCGAGTTCTGGTAGAGCACGTAGCCGATCCCGCCGCAGACTGCGGCGATGATCCAGAAGCGCAGCATGATCTTCGTCTCCGACCAGGCGAGCAGCTCGAAATGGTGGTGTACAGGCGCCATCAGCAAGACGCGGCGGCGAAACGCCTTGAAGCTGATCACCTGAACCGCAACCGACAGCGCCTCGATCACGAAGATGCCGCCGAGGATGATCAGCAGCAGCTCGGTCTGCGTCATCACCGCCATCGCCCCGATCGCGCCGCCCAGTCCGAGCGAGCCGGTATCGCCCATGAAGATCGATGCGGGGAAGGCGTTGAACCAGAGAAAGCCGATCGAGGCGCCGACGAAGCAGGCGCTGAGCAGGGCCAGGCCCTCTTGGCCGTTGGTGATCGTGATCGCCATGTAGGCGAGCAGGACGATCGCGCAGCACCCCGCTGCGAGCCCGTCGAGGCCGTCGCTGAGGTTGACCGCGTTCGAGGCCCCGGCGATCACGAGGAAGGTGAAGATCAGATACGGCACGGGCCCGATGTAGATCTGGGTGTCGAAGATCCGCGACTCGAGCGCCGGCTCGAAGCCGAGCTCGTCGTAGGCAACCCACCACAACGCGAGAGCGATCGCGATCTGACCGAGCAGCTTGTAGCGAGCCGAGAGGCCCAGGGAACGGCGTTTGGAGATCTTGATGAAGTCGTCGGCGAAGCCAAGCGCGGCGCAGCAAATAGCGACTCCGAAAACCGCCAGGCTCGCGGTATCGCGTGCGGAGAGCACCAGGTACGGAATCGCCACGGCGAGGAAGATGATCAGACCGCCCATCGTCGGTGTCCCGGCCTTCGCATGGTGCTCCTGAGGGCCGTCCTCGCGGATCTGCTGGCCGAATTCCTTCACCCGCAGGAAGTCGATGAACTTCGGGCCGAGGAAGATCGTCAGCAGCATTGCCGCCATCCCGGCGATCAGCACCTCGCCACGGTCGATCGCATCCGAGGCGATGCCCGGAATCTGAGCGAGCACGGTGACGGGGGTCATGCCGAGACCACGCGCACGTACTCAGCCGTGAACGCTTCTAGACCGACGGAGCGAGAGCCCTTGACCAGCAGCGTGTCGCCTTTGGCGGCCACGGCCCGGACGACCTCGACTGCCGCCTCGGGGTCCGGTGCCCAATCGTCCGGCGCGTAAGCGCGAGCGAGCTCCCCGACGCCGATGACGGCGTCGATGCCGAGAGCGCGAGCGTGGGCGCCGGCCTCGCGGTGGTAGGCAGGGCCACCCGGGCCGAGCTCGGCCATGCCACCGAGCACGGCAATGCGCCGCCCGCCCGCCGGCGTCTCCAGCGAGGCGAGATGATCGAGCGCGGCGCGCATCGAGATCGGGTTGGCGTTGTAGCAGTCGTTGACGAGCACCGAGCCTCCGGGCAGCTCGTGAAGCTCGCCCCGTAGCCGGGAGAAGGATATGCCCGCCGTCCGACGTGCCATCTCCTGCACCGGCGCGCCCACCGCAGTGCCGATCGCGATCGCGCAGGTCGCGTTGACGACGTTGTGCGCCTCGGTGAACGGGAACTCGAAGCGGGTTTCAGCTTGTGGCGTCACGATCTCGGCGATGGTCCGGGCACCTTTTCGCTGCACGCTGCGGGGGAAGACGTCGCCGCCCGGGCCGAAGGTGACGGTCGTAAGCTCTTGGCGGAGGTGCGGACGCAGCGCTTCGGCGTCGGCTGGGATCACGGCCTTGCCAGCCGCGCCCAGTCCGCTGAGGATCTCGGCCTTGGCTTCGGCGATCGCCTCGAGCGTGCCGAGAAGCTCGAGATGGACCGGGCCGACATTGATGATCGCGGCGACGTCGGGCTCCGCGATCTCGCACAGCTCGGCGATCTGGCCGAGCCCTCGCATCGCCATCTCCAAGATCATCAGCTCCGTCTCGGGCGGCGCTTCGAGGATCGCGAGCGGCAACCCGATCTCGGTGTTGAAGTTCTCGCGGCTGGCGTGGGTGCGAAAGGGCAGGATCGCGTGGGCGATGTCCTTGACGGAGGTCTTGCCGGTCGAGCCCGTGATCCCGACAACGCGACAGCCGAGCTCGCGGCGCCAGGCGCGCGCGAGCGCCTGCAGCGATCCCAGCGGGTCGTCCGTTGCGAGTACCCAGCCGTCGGCCTCGCCGGCGGCCAAAGCCGAGGCGCTGGCCGGATCGACGACAACCCCCCACGCCCCCTTCTCCAGCGCCTCGAGGGCGAACTCGCCGCCATCGGCGCTTGTGCCGGGCAGACCGAAGAACAGGTCCTGCGCCCCAACCTCGCGTGAGTCGATCACCGCGCGCTCGGGACGACCCGGCGCGCCGCTGCGGCGGATCTCGGCGCCCGCCTCGGCGGCCAAGCGCTCGGGCGCCAGCTCGATCACGAGCGCGAGACGGCGAGAGCGAGGAGCTCTTCGCGGGCGACCTCGCGGTCATCGAAGGGGTTCTTCTTCCCGTGCTCGAACTCCTGACCCTGCTCGTGGCCCTTGCCGGCGATGAGGACGGTGTCCCCCGCCGCGGCCAGGGCGAGCGCTCGGGCGACCGCCGCGCGGCGGTCGGGCTCGGTCTCGATCTGGGCGCTGCCGTGATTCATCGCGTCGCGGATCTGCGCGATGATCGCCACCGGGTCCTCAGATCGCGGGTTGTCGGAGGTGACAATCGCGACGTCGGCGAGCCGCGCCGCTATCTCCCCCATCAGCGGGCGCTTGTCGCGGTCACGGTCGCCGCCACAGC
>JBKJXG010000343.1:0-8427 GCA_046716525.1 Solirubrobacterales bacterium | reverse complement strand
GCGTTCCACATCGCTTCGACCGGCCGGCCAGGCCCGGTGCTCGTCGACGTACCGCAGGACCTGATCCGCGCGGACATCGACTACACGCCCGCCTCCGGCTCGCCCGAGCTTCCGGGCTACAAGCCTTCGACCGACGGCAACATCAAGCAGATCCGGATTGCCGCCAAGGCGCTCGCCAACGCCAAGCGCCCGGTGATCTATGGCGGCGGCGGGATCGTCAACGCCAACGCGTCAGAGGAATTCCGAGAGTTCTGCCGCTCGGACGACCTGCCCGTGACGCTAACCGTGATGGGCCTCGGCGCTTTCCCGGCCCCCGATGAGCAGTGGCTCGGCATGCTGGGCATGCACGGCACTCGGACTGCAAATTATGCGATGGACGAGGCCGACCTGATCATTTGCGTCGGCGCTCGCTTCGACGACCGCATCACCGGCAAGCTCGCGGAGTTCGCGCCGCGGGCGAAGTTCGTCCACATCGACGTCGATCCGGCCGAGATCTCGAAGAACGTCCCGGCCCACATCCCGATCGTCGGTGACGCCAAGGACGTGCTCGAGAAGCTCAACCGCGAGTACCGCGCGATCTCGCCCGATTCGTCGCGCCTCGACGACTGGTGGAAGCAGATCCGCGAATGGCAAACGAGTTGGCCGCTTCGCTACGAGGACTCGAGCGATTCGGAGATCAAGCCGCAGTTCATGGTCGAGGCGATGTACGAGGCGACCGAGGGAGACGCAATCGTCACCTCGGACGTCGGCCAGCATCAGATGTGGGCGGCGCAGTACTACCACTTCAACAGGCCGCGCCGATGGCTGAACTCGGGTGGCCTCGGGACGATGGGCTTCGGCCTGCCGGCGGCGATCGGGGCCAAGGTCGCGTGCCCCGACGAATCCGTCGTCTGCCTCTCGGGCGACGGCAGCTTGATCATGAACGTGCAGGAGTTCGCGACCGCGGCCGCGCATGACGTCCCGGTCAAGGTCTTCCTCATGAACAACGGCCACTTCGGCATGGTTCGCCAGTGGCAGGAGCTGTTTTGGGACGAGCGCTATCAGTCGGTCGAGATGGGCCCGAGCCCCGAGTGGCCGAAGCTGGCCGAGGCCTTCGGCTGGACAGGGATTCAGGTCACCGACAAGTCCGAGCTGCGCGAGGCGATGAACACGGCGCTCGAGACCGACGGTCCCGTGCTGCTCGACGTTCACGTGACCAAGGATGAGAACTGTTACCCGATGATCCCGGCGGGCGCTGCCGCGCGCGACATGGTGGGCTGAGACGTGGGCGAGCCGGGCACCCAGGACGTTGTTCGCCTCGAGGACCTCGAGGCCTCGAGGCAGTTCACCGGGCGCAAGCACATCCTCTCGCTGCTGGTCGAGAACCGGGCCGGTGTGCTGGCACGGATCGCGGGCCTGTTCAGCCGTCGCGGCTTCAACATCGACACGCTCGCGGTCGGCCCGACCGAGGATCCGGATATCTCGCGGATCACGATCACCCTCGATGGGGCGGTTCACCCGATCGACCAGGTGACCAAGCAGCTGCACAAACTCGTCAACGTGATCAAGATCCGCGACATGGAGCCCGGCTCGACGACCACGCGCGAGCTGGCGCTGTTCAGAGTCAGCGCCTCGATGGAGAATCGCGCCGAGATCCTCCAGTTCGCCGAGATCTACGAGGGCCGCGTCGTCGACGTCTCGCGGCGCTCGCTGACGGTCGAGGTCACCGGCTCGCAGGAGAAGATCGACTCCTTCGAGGCAATGGTCCGCCCGCACGGCCTGATCGAGATGGCCCGCACCGGCGAGGTCGCGATCACGAAGTCGCGACCCGAGCAGTAGCAAGCAGCCTCGGGCGATGATCGACACCGCGAGCGCCCTCGATAGCTTCGAGGCCGCTGTCGCGCGAGCCGGCAAGCGCCGGCGCCTGATCAGCGTCACCACCCCGGTGGCGATCGACGACCCGAGCGCGGCAGTATTTGCCTCGCGACTGGCGGCCGATCGCTGGTTCGCATGGGAACAGCCGGATCGCGATGGCTTTGCTCTCGCCGGGCTTGGCTCCGCTCACGAGGCGATCTCGCGGGGCCCTCGGCGCTTCGACGACTTGATCGAAGAATGCTCCGCGGTCACACGCGGGCGGATCGCCGACGAACCCGAGGGCCTGCCCGCGGGCGCCGGCCCCGTATGGACCGGCGGCTTCGCCTTCGCATCGGAGGGCGCACGTTCGGCGAGCTGGTCGTCGTTTCCGCCGGCGCTATTGGTCCTGCCCGAGCTTTCACTGCTGCGCTCGGGCGCATCCACGTGGCTGACCGTGACTGCGCTCAGCACCGGAGCATCGAGTCCCGATGAGCTCTTGCGCCGGGTCGAGCGGCGCCTGGCGACGCTGCACGAGCAGCCGTTGGCGCTGCTCGATCCGCATCCGCGCGGGACCACGACGATCACCAGCGTGAGTCCACCCAGCAGCTACGAGGCGACGGTAGCGGCGGCAACTCGCAAGATCGCAGCAGGCGAGCTGGAGAAGGTCGTGCTCGCCCGCGAGGTCGCGGTTGAGGCGCCCTCAGCCCATGATCCAGCGGCCCTCTTCGGGTCCTTGCGTGAGTCGTTTCCCTCCTGCTTCAGTTTTTGCGTCGGCTCGCCTGAGGCCGTGTTCCTCGGTGCCAGTCCCGAGCTGCTGGTGCGGCGCAGAGGCGCGAGCGTGGCCACGGTGGCGCTCGCGGGCTCGACGCGGCGCAGTGCCGACCCCGCCGTCGACGACCACCTCGGCGAACAGCTGCTGCAAAGCGTGAAGAACCGAAGCGAGCACGAGATCGTCGCGCGCCGCATTGCGCGCAAGCTCGCGCCCCGGTCGGTCTGGGTCGAGGCCGATTCAGAGCCGTTGCTGGTCAAGGTGGCCAACATCCAGCACCTCGCGACGCCCGTACACGCGCAGCTGGCAGATCCCCTCTCGGCGGTCGAGCTCGCGGCGCTACTGCACCCGACGCCGGCGGTTGGTGGCGAACCCGCCGGCGTCGCCGAGAGAGTGATATCCGAATTGGAAGACATCGACCGAGGCTGGTATGCCGGGCCGGTGGGCTGGATGGACGCCACCGAGGACGGCGAGTTCTGCGTCGCCCTGCGCTCGGCGCTGCTTCGCGACCGCATCGCCCATCTCTTTGCCGGCGCGGGGATCGTCGCCGACTCTGAGCCGGCCGACGAGCTTGCAGAAACCGAGCTCAAGCTCGAGGCGCTGCTGCCGCTGCTGTCGGGGTGACAACCCTCAGCTCAGCTCGCGCTCGAGCGCCTCGATCGCAACGGCGCTGAGGCGCTGGTGCAGCGCGACGTTCTGGCTGCGGTCGACGCGGATCTCGATCAGCCCGGACCCGGCGGCCAGCGCCGACGCAAGCTCACCGAGGTCGTCGACCCGGCGATAGTCGAGCCCGAAGAGCGCGGCCGCGGCGACCAAGTCGACGCCTCGCGGCGTGCCGAGCAGAGCCTCGAACTCAGCCTCGCCGATCTGCTCGGCCTGAGGCAGGAAGCCGAAGATGGCGCCGCCGTCGTTGTTGACGACAACGATGCGCACCGGGGCTTCAGCTTCGCCGGCCGCGGCGAGGCCGCCGAGGTCGTGCAGAAGTCCGAGATCGCCGGTGACGATCACCGTCGGGCGACCGCTTGCCGCCGAGGCGCCGATCCCGGACGAGATCAAGCCGTCGATGCCGTTGGCGCCACGGTTTGCGAGGAACAGGACGTCGGGGTCAGCCGACTCGAGGAACGCCTCCTGGTCGCGGATCGGCATGCTCGAGGCGGTGTAGACGAGCTCGCCCTCACCGTAGGCGCGGCCGAGGGCGCGTTGAAGGCCGGGCTCGGTCGGATGCTGAGCGGCGTCGAGCTCGGCGCCGATCGCCGCCTCGGCGGCTGCGGCGGCTGCGAGCCAGGCCCGCGACCATGCTTCGTCGACGTCGGCCTGCTGCATCCGGGATGCGAGGCCGCGGGCAACCGCCCCCGCATCGGCGCGCACGATCGAACCGGCGATCCGGGCCGGGTCGTTCCAGGCGTGCGAGGGATCGATCACCAGCTGCGGTGCCTTGCCGAGCGTGGCGATCCATTGGCGCAGCGGCTTGCAGGTCGGCATCTCGCCGAAGCGCAGCACGAGCTCGGGGATGAGCGCGTCGGGACGGGCGCGGGCGATCGGTTCGTAGGCGCATACGACCAGCGAGCGGTCGTGGGCGCCGAGGCGAAGTTGCGAGGTCGGCTCGGCAAGGATCGGGTAGCCGGTCGCCAGCGCGAGCTCGGTGATCGCCGCCACAGCACCAGGCTCGGCCATGCGCCCCGCGAGGATGATCCCGCGAGGCGTAACCCGCAACCGCTCAGCGAGGGAGTCGAGCAGCTGCTCAGCCGGCAGCGGCCGCGCCGGGGGTACGGTCGTGAGCGGCCGATCGCCGCGCCCGTCGAGCGCAAGCGGTGACGTTGCCGTGACCTCGCCGGGCCTCGGCTCGGGGCCGAGTGGATCGCGCCAGGCGACGTTGAGATGCACCGGTCCCGGCCGCGGATCACCCAGGGCGCTCCAGAAGGCACGACAGGCGACCGAGCGGAAATGAAGCAGGCCGGAGTCGTCGGCCTCGTGGGTGCCGACCTCGCAGAACCAGCGCACGGCGCCGCCGTAGAGCTTGATCTGGTCGATCGTCTGCCCGGCGCCGATCCCGCGCAGCTCGGGCGGGCGGTCGGCCGTGAGCACGATCAGAGGAACGCTCGACTCGTCGGACTCGCACACGGCCGGGTGCAGGTTCGCCGCCGCAGTGCCCGATGTGCAGAGCACGGCCACCGGCGTGCGCGTCGCCTGCGCCGCGCCGAGGGCAAAGAAGCCGGCAGAACGCTCGTCGAGCACCACACGCGCTTGCACCGCGGGGTTTCGCCACAAGGCCAGCGCCAGCGGCGTCGAGCGTGAGCCGGGCGAGATCACCGCCTCACGCACGCCGCAACGGGCCAGCTCCTCGACCATCGCCGAGGCCAGCGCCGTGTTGCGGTTGGTCGCGTCCATCGTTGGAGGCTAGTCGCGACTCACTGGATCTGGTGGCTTTCCAGCGCCTTGTCGTCGATCTCGACCCCGAGCCCCGGGCCGTCGGGTAGCCGGAGCAGGTCTCCGTCGAGCTCGCATCCCCGGCTGGCAATGGTTTCCGAGAACAGCAGCTGGGTGGCAAGGCCGTGCGCGAGCCCGGCGGCGGCGCCATCGAAGGAAAGCGCCTGGGCGGCGTGGGCCGCGGCCGCGATTCCCACCGGACCGTCGAGGGCACTGGAGAGATAGATCGGCAGATGGCCGGCCACCCCATTGGCCTCGCCGATCCCGCCGACCTTCGACAGCTTCACGGTGGCCGCGTCGCAGGCCCGGGCACGGGCGGCGCGCTGAGCGTCCTTGGCGCCGGCGACGCTCTCGTCGGCAACGATGAGGACGTTCGTCGCCGCGGTGATCTCGGCCATCTCGCGCAGCCCGGCGACCGGCTGTTCGACCAGCTCGACCGTGAGCGGTTCGATCATCCTCATCACTCCATTGGCCTCCGAGAGCGACCAAGCGGCATTCGCGTCGACGCGAAGCCGGGCCTCGGGCCCGAGGGCCTCGCGCACCGCACGTACCTGGGCCACGTCGTCGCCCGTTCCGAGCTTGAGCTTGAACGTCTGAAAGCCAAGCGCCGCCCAGCGTTCGGCGTCGGCGGCGACCTCGCCGGCTTCGCCGGCAATCAGAGTTGCGTTGCAGGTGACGGGCTCAGCCGCTTCGGCGCCGAGCAGCCGCCAGAGCGGGGTGGAGGAGGCTTTGCCGGCGAGATCGAACAGTGCCATCTCGAGCGCTGCCTTGGCCGGCGGTGCCAGCTTGCGCCCCGCGGCGGCGTGGATGAAGACGTCGATCGCCGAGCGCAACGGATCGTTGCCGGCGAAGTCCGAGAGGCTGGCCTTGCCGAGCCGGCGCGCGGCCTTGCGTATTCCGCGCTCGACTGCCTCCATGTCGGCGCCGCCGCGCAGCGACAGCGGCACGGCTTCTCCGAGCCCAACCAGCCCTTCGTCGGTAACGAGTCGAACCAGCGCGATCTCCCGCTCGGTCAGGGTTCCGCGGGCCGTCGCGTATGGCTGCGCGAACGGCAGCGCATATGGGATGAACTCGACTTCGACGATCCGCACGCGGTCCCGCTCTCAGGCCGCGATCAGCAGACCGGCTGTGAGCAGGAGGCTGAACGCTCCCAGCAGCGCCCCGGTCTGGGCGAGGGCGGCGTTGAGCGAAGGCCCGTCGCTTCGCTGTGAGACCGCCCGACTCGGCTGAATCGCGAGCGGGGCGGAGCCACAGGCGATCAGGGCCCACCACGGCCCGCCGGTTGCCGCGAGGCCGAGCGCGAGCGCGACGTAGGCGCCGCCGACCAGCGCGAAATAGAGCCGCACGGCCCGCTCGCGACCGAGGCGCACCGCGAGCGTTCTCTTGCCCGCCCGGCGATCGGTCTCGAGGTCGCGAACGTTGTTGACGACGAGGATCGCGGTCGAGAGAAAGCCCACAGGGACGGAGAGTACGAACGGCAGCAGGTCGAGTTGCTCGATCTGGACGTAGTAGGAGCCGTTGACGGCGACGAGGCCGAAGAAGAGGAAGACGAAGAGCTCGCCCATGCCCGCGTAGCCGTAGGGGCGGGGGCCGCCGGTGTAGAGGACGCCGGCGAGGATCGAAGCGGCGCCGACGGCGATGATCAGCGGCCCCGCGACGGTCGCGAGATAGATTCCGGCTGCAACCGCAACCGCAAACGCGAGCCAGGTCGCATGCAGAACCCGCCTCGGCGCGACGAGACCGGCGGCGGTGACACGAACGGGCCCGAGGCGGTCCTCCGTGTCGGCGCCACGCTTGGCGTCGGAGTAGTCGTTGGCGAGATTGGTACCGATCTGGATGAAGATCGAGCCGACGAGGGCGGCGGCGAAGGCCCCCCAGTGAAAGAACGGGTCGCAGAAGACGAGCGCGTACGCGGCGTCCGGGGCGATCTCGTCCTTCACCGACACGCAAGCTTCGTTGGTCGCCCACCAGGCCGCCGCCGATCCGACCAGCACCGGCGCGATCGCCGCCGGCAGCGTCCGCGCACGCGCCGCCATCAACCAGATGCGCGGGTTCAAGGTCGCTTGGGGAACTTCGAGAAGTCCGGCCGGCGCCCCTCCTTGTAGGAGTTGCGTCCTTCCTGCCCCTCCTCGGTCATGTAGAAGAGCAGCGTCGCATCGTGGGAGAGCTGCTGCAGGCCGGTGAGGCCGTCCTCGGCGGCGTTGAAGCTCGACTTCAGTAGACGCAGCGAGAGCGACGACAGCGAAGCCATCTCCCGGCCCCAGGCGACGTACTCGCGCTCGAGCTCGGCGAGTGGCACCACCGCGTTGACGAGCCCCATCTCCAACGCCTCCTCGGCCGAGTAAAGCCGGCACAGGAACCAGATCTCCTTCGCCTTGCGCACGCCGACGGCGCGAGCCAGCAGGCCGGCGCCAAAGCCGCCGTCGAAGCTGCCGACTCGCGGGCCGGTCTGGCCGAATTGGGCGTTGTCGGCAGCGATCGACAGGTCGCAGACCAGGTGCAGGATCTGGCCGCCGCCGACGGCGTAGCCGGCCACAGCCGCGAGGACCGGCTTCGGACAACGCCTGATCTGCACGTGCAGGTCGCCGACGTCGAGCCGACCGACCCCCTGCGAGGCGACCTCGTCGTCACCGATGTAGCCGTCGTCGCCGCGAATGCGCTGGTCGCCGCCGGAGCAGAACGCCTCGCCGCCGGCGCCGGTGAAGATGATCGCTGCGACCTCGATGTCGTCTCGGGCTCGGGTGAAGGCGTCGCGAAGCTCGGCCAATGTCTGCGGCCGAAAAGCGTTTCGAACTTCGGGCCGGTTGATCGTGATCCGGGCGAGCGCCTCGCCACGTTCGTAGACGATGTCGTTGTAGGTGGCGGCTGAGCGCCATTCGATCGGGGCATAGAGCTCGTCCTGCGGCGGTGCGTCCTTGTGGGGCGTGGGCACTGGCGCAACAATGCCAGAAGTGCTGCGCATTATCGGGGAGGCCGACTAGATGCATCTGGACAACTGGCTCGCCCAGCGGGCGGAGACATGTCCGGACCGCTGCGCCCTGATCAGCGCAGGCCTCTCGCTCACATATGCCGAGCTCGACCGCGAGGCCACCGCCGCCGCTCGCCGGCTTGCCGCGCGGGGCGCCAGACGAGGTCAGACGATCGCGCTGGCGCTGGCGCCCGGAACCGATTACGTCGTCCTCCTGCATGCTCTGATGAAGCTCGGGGCGGTCGCCTATCCGCTCAACACCCGGCTCAGCGATGCCGAGCTCAGTGCCGAGCTCGAGCGTGTTCGCCCGGCTCTGACAATTTCCGGGTCGCCCGACCTCGGGCTCACCGAGGCCGACCTGCCGCTGCTCGGCGAGCACGATCTCGCCGCGATCCATTGCCAGATCCTCACCAGTGGCACCTCGGGAGCG
>JBKJXG010000342.1:0-5781 GCA_046716525.1 Solirubrobacterales bacterium | reverse complement strand
GTCCAAGAGCGTGGTCTTGGCGAGGCGGTCAGCGACCGTTGCTTTATCGTCGCCTCGGGCGACACGCACGTCTATGGCAAGTTCGTTCTTGCCGGGGTCTTGCGTGAACTCGGCGCCGAAGTAATTGATGCTGGCGTAGGTCGCGAGCCCGAGTATCTCCTCGAGCTGCTCAAGCGCAGACCAGAGACCACTTCCCTGGCCGTGTCCCTCCATAACGGCCAGTGCCTGGCCTACTCGGAGCGCCTGATGGACATCATGACGAGTGCCGGGCGGCAGACGGATGTATTCGTCGGTGGCCGACTCAACGCGGTTTTCCCCGGTGAGTCGGAGCCGCGTGATGCCGTTCCCGAGCTTCGGGAGCTCGGCGTCATACCTTGCGTAACGGTTGCCGAACTGGTCCAGTATTCCGCTGGAACGGTGAGCTGAGATGCGATTACGGTGAGTAACGGCGGCACGATCAGGTAGCAGAGCGAGGCAAGGTTGCTCAGGTAACACCGCGAACCGCCAATAGCTGCGGGCGGGTTGGGGGTGTCGCTTTTGGACGAGAAGTCCAAGGTCTTCTCGGCGTGGGAATCCAACGTTTCGTGAGTGTGCTTTGTATGGAACGCAGCACTTCCGCTGGATCGCGCGATACTGAGCGCGCGATGTCGCAGGAGAACGTGGAGCTGGTTCGCCGCCTCTATGACCGGATTGACAAGGACGGCTGGAACGCCGCTCTCGCGACCCATGCCCTTCACCCCGACTGCGAACTCACCTTCGTGGCCGGTCCCCAGGCCGGGAGGCACCGCGGAGCCGAGCAGATACAGGCGGTGCTTAGCGACTTGCAGGCGGGATTCGACAGCTGGATCGCGGAGCCAGAGGAAGTCCTGGAATACGGAGATCAGGTCGTTGTCACCCACCACAACCGGCTTCGACCGAAGGGTGGAGATGGCGGTGAGTTCGAGTACCGCAACGGCTTCGTCTACACGATCAGCGACGGCCTGATCGTCTCGGTGGTGGGGTATCCAACCCCCGACCAGGCCCTCGAAGCCGCCGGGCTGCGGGAGTAGGCGATGTCGCAGGAGAACGTGGAGAAGGTGAAGGCGGGGTTCGCGGCGCACAACCGTGGCGACGTCGATGCCCTGGTAGAAGTCTACGACCCGGATGCGGTGTTCGAGACGCTGCTCCTGGGAACCCACCATGGCAACGAGGCGATCCGGCTGATTTACGAGGAGAACCAGAAGACCATGTCCGGCTACGACGTCGTCCCCGTCGAGCTGATCGACGCCGGGGACAAGGTGGTGGCGGTCGTTCAGGCCGTGGGGGCCGGTGCCGCCAGCCAGATCGCCGTGGACGAGGGGTTCGCCTTCGTGTTCACATTCAAGGGGGAGCGGGTGATCCGAGAACAGGCCTTCCGTAACAGGCAGGAAGCCCTCGAAGCCGCCGGGCTGCGGGAGTAGCTCAGAAGTACCGCTTCGGACGAAGAGTCCAAGCTTTCGGTCGGCGTGGAAAGTCCAAGTTGGCCGAGTGCTGGTGGCGGCTCCTCGCTCCGTAGGTTGTCGTTGTGAGCTGCATTTTCTGCGGATCTGACGGCAAGATGTCGCGCGAGCACCTGTGGCCACATTGGGCCCGGCGGACCTTCGACCACGAGGAGCGGAAGGAGCGGATCAGCCACTCGATCGAGGACCACGCGGAGCGGACCTTCCAAGCGTGGGATGCACAGGTCTTCTCAGCGACGGTCAAGAGCGTCTGCGAGGACTGCAACAACGGCTGGATGAGTCGTCTCGAGGCGCGGGCCAAGCCCCACGCCGAGCCGCTGCTGCTCGGCCAGGCGCGCACCCTGAACGGCGTGCGAGTGCTTTTGCAGCACAACACGCGGAGTCGGACGGACGCAAGCCGAGCGTCGAGCTGCTCGACGCAGAACGCAAGGCCGAGGATCGCTGGGTGGCCTCGTTGCGCTTTCTTACTCGCGAGGTCGCCAGCGACGAACTTCAGTTCGAGATCACGGTGGGTGGCGTCTTCACGTTGGAGGGGAGAGCGCATCTCGGTGTTGCAAGCATTTCCCTCGTACGAGAAGCAGTCGCCGCTGCAAGCGGCTAAGACCGCCGTCGCCTGTCGCCCAGTAGCGCTTTCCATGCGGAGCGACTAGCGCTTTTCGTCCAAAGCCCTACTTCCGTGCAGCGCTCAGGAGATGTCGCTCCCGGACCCCCGAGGTTCGGACAGTTGCTGGCGCTCACGCTGGTCGGCTCGGATGCCAGCGACAATCAGCCAGCAGGCCAGGCCAACGAGCGCGGTTATGAAGGTGCCGAACACGAAAAGGCCGATCATTGCTTCGGTCCTTCCCTGGGAGGCAGGATCAGTGCGCCCAGGGCAAGGATCGAGGGCACCCAAAGCCCGACGAAGATGCCGTGCTCGTGGTTATCGAAGAAGTACAGAGCGACCGACGCGAGAAACGAAAGGAAGGCTGCGGCAAGAATCAGGGCGCGCGCTCTTTCGGTGTAGCTCTTAGGCATAGCGGCCAGTCTATTTGCTGCCACCCGCTGCCCGCCTCGGCCCCCATTCGCACAACCCGGAATCCAGAGTCCCGCCCTTCTGGCGAGCGGCAACACCCCTTCTCGTCCGAAGCGGTACTTCGGGGCTACTGCGAGAGACCTGCGGCTTCGAGGGCTTCGTCGGGGGTTGGATAGCCCACCACCGACATGATTAGGCCGTCGCTGATCGTGTAGACGAAGCCGTTGTGGTACTCCAACTCACCGCCATCTCCACCCTTCGGTCGAAGCCGGTTGTGGTGGGTGACAACGACCTGATCTCCGTTTTCCAGGACGTTTCATCGAGCGACTTGGTACTGGGGCGAGTCGCCGCCGGGTAAGCGACTAGCCCGCATCGACTGTGCTCATCCGGAACTCGCCCCAACACCCTCGTAACTTGGGCAAGGGCGTCGATAGATCCAGTCGCTGCCACTTCGAAGGTCTGGAGCTCGGCGTCTACCTCCTCGAACTCCACCAAGTAGGGAATGTCGTTCATGATCGCTCCAATCGATCGGTTGCCATTCTTGAAGACCTAGGTACATCGCCAGAAACCGCTGTTGTCGCCCAGACGGCCAAGCCCGTGAGGGGCGAGCTACAGAGGGCGTGCCTGCGAATGCCGGACGGAGGAACACCGCACAACCGGCAAACAGGTTTCAGGTTGACCGGCTGCGCCCGCGTTTCCGATCCGTTTCCAGAGGCCGCGCTGTGTCTCACGATCGAGCGAGAACGAGAAGCAGAATGCTGCTTGATCAAGCCAGCGCTACTGGATGGGCGCGGCTGGTTTCGAACCAGCGACCTCTCGCGTGTGAAGCGAGCGCTCTCCCACTGAGCTACGCGCCCGGTGGCGCGGATGATACGGCGGGGGATCAGGGGGAATCCTGCTACCGGCGCCCGCAGGCGGCCCCTCGCTGTCGGCCGACTCGTCATTCTTCCGGCCGGTGAGCGCCGATGAATCGCACAACGGTTGGCCCGAGGCCGTCGGGGTCAACCTCGCTTACTACCGGCTCAACCACATCGACCAGGCCTCGGGTTACGACCAGCTGCCCCGATATCTCGCGGGGGCGGCGAGGGTGCGGATGGTCGAGCCCTCCTTGCCGCGAAGGATGCCCGAGGCGATCTCCGCCCGGCTCGGGAACTCGCGCCGGCTCGCGTTCTACGAGCCCGCCGGGCTGCGGCTCGAGTACGCCGTTCTGCGCCGTCTGCTCGAGGCGCCGGACGAGGTCTGTCATCTCATGTACGCCGAGGATCACTTCAACCACCTCGCGCACGTGCGCCGCCTTCCGCGCCGCCTCCGCGGAACCCTGGTCGGCACCTTCCACCAGCCGCCGGGCCGGTTCGAGGCCGTGGTCCGCTTCCCAGATCTCGAGCATCGCTTGCGAGCGCTCGACGCCGCGATCGTCCTCAGTCGCGATCAGGCCGACTTCCTCGGCGGGCTGATGCCGCCCGAGCGAGTTCACCTCGTCCCCCACGGCGTCAACGCCGATCACTTTCGGCCCCGCGAAGCCCCAGCGCCTGGTCCTGTGCGGTGCCTGGCCGTAGGGTCGTGGTTGCGCGACTTCGCCCTCCTGAGGGCGGTAATCGACCGGGTCGTCGCTGCCGATCCGTCGATCTCGTTCGAGGTGCTGACCAAGCCCGAGGACCTCGGCGAGATCGCCGCGACACCCGGTACGACTGTGCGAGCCGGCATCTCCAGCGAGGCGCTGCTCGCGAGCTATCGAGCCGCACACATCTTCGTTCACCCGGTGGTGGCGGCCGCTGCGAACAACGCGCTCGTCGAGGCGACGGCATCGGGCCTTCCAATCGTCGCCACACGGATTGGAGGCGTTCCGGAGTACGTCGGAGACGACTGCGCCGTGCTGACGCCGCCCGGTGACGTCGAGGCGATGGCCGCTGCGATCCTCGACCTCGCACGCGATCCTGGACGGCGCGCTCGAATGGCACTGGCGGCGCGCCAGACCGCGCTGGCGCTCGACTGGCCGGCGATCTCGCGGAAAACGCTTGGGGTCTATTCAGCCGCCCTCAGAGTTCGTGCGGCGGCGCTTGGCGACCTCTAGATGCCCTGCTGGTCGAGGTCGACGCCCTCGGTCTCGTGGACGGCCGGCGCCACTCGCTTGACCTTGACGCCGCCGCTTGACGGGCCGCCATCTCCGCCGCCGGGCAGCGTCCCGGTCTGGGTCCCCCCAGCATTGGGCGCGGGTGGGGGCGGCGGCGCCGTAGGCGCGGTGCCGGGCGGCGGCGTCGGGCAGCGCATCGTGTAGACGGTCCGGGCCGTTCGACCCGCCCGATTGACCACGGAGTGACTCCACGACAGATGCAGATGATGGCCGCGGCCATGTCCCGCATCGCCGTCGTATCCAACCCAGCGAAACGGCTGCACCGGCCGGTCTTGCTTGGGCTCTGCAAACAGCGCCAGCGATGTGATCTCAGCCCAGGTGCCGCCGGCGTCGAAGTCGGGGACGATGTCGAGCGCGAGGCCGAGCGGATGCTCGCCGTTTGCCGCATGCTCCGGTCCGGCCGAGTAGCCATCGGTGATGAACAGCGGATAGCGCTTTCGCAGCCAGCGAATATCGGTGAGCAGTCGGCGATCGATCATCTCCCCGGGAAAGCCGGGGATGTCGACGACCTTGCCGCCGCCGCTCGTCTCGCATAACCCCGGAGCGATCTTCGTGCTGCGCATCTTCGCCGTCGCATTCGCGCTCACGGCCAGCAAAGCGACGAGTACGCACGCGACAGCCACAAACGCTCGCGAGGCGTCGAGTGCGAGCGCGCGTAGGAGAGGCCCGCGCCCCCCGCGCAGCCCACTCCCCGACGCCTTGTCGGGGTGAAATCCCATCGACTTTTCCTTCGGACTGTTTCCGCATCGGCTTTAGCCGCGATAACATCTGCCCCGACCGTGCTAGGCGGGGAAGTAGCGGCGCCCTGTACCCGCAATCCGCTCTAGCGGGGCCGAAGCTCGTCTGAGGGTCATGGCCAACGGGGCCAGTACGCCGCGGGCGGTGTTGACGGTCAGGTCCCGCGCGATGCGCGTCCGCGAATCAGGTCAGGTCCGGAAGGAAGCAGCCTTAAGCGGAGCCGGGCAAGTGCCGCGGATCAACCTGACTCGAGCTAGCCACGGCGGGCACGCCCGGAGACCATTCTCGAGGTCGAGCACGCACGGTCATTTCTTCACCGGAACGCCAGCCGGGAGCCCGCGTCGGGCTACCGGCGCGCCCGGCTTGAGCCGCGTTCAGGCGCCCATCGGGGGGCCCCCTAGACTCGGCCGGGTGACCGGAGA
>JBKJXG010000341.1:0-20525 GCA_046716525.1 Solirubrobacterales bacterium | reverse complement strand
CACCGACGACGGTGCGAAGGGAAATCTGATTGGCCCACTGGACCCCGCGCAGGTTGCCGGCATCTGGCCGGCCGGAGACTTTCGGCTCGCGCCGGTGCAGGAGCTCTTGACCTACAGCTTGATCGTGATCGCATGCACGGCTGCGGTTGGCGGCCTCGCATGGTCCATGCGGCGGCGCCAACCGGGCCCGGTGCTCTACGTCGGCGGCGTGCTCGCCGGCTGTGTCGTACTCGCCATCGTCGGCTCGCCGTGGGTCGAGGGCAAGGCCTTTGCCACCGCGTCGCCGGCTATTCCGTTCGCGGCGATGCTCGCCGTCGGTGGCCTCGCAGCGTCGCGGCGACGTATCGGCGCCGGCGCTCTGGCCGTGGCCGTCGTTGCGGGGATCGGCTGGTCCAACGCGCTTGCCTACCGCGATGTCAGCCTCGCGCCGCGCCCGCAGCTCGAGGAGCTCGCCGAGATCGGCGAGCTGACCGCCGGCGAGGGTCCGAGCCTGATCACCGAGTACTCGCCCTACGGCGCCCGATATTTCCTGCGCGAGAGCGATCCGGAATCGATCTCGGAGCTTCGCCGCCATCCGATCGCACTCAGCGACGGCTCACTGGTCGCCAAGGGGGAGGCCGCCGATACTGACGAGATCGACCCATTTGCGCTCGCTCGCTACCGCACCATCGTCGTCCATCGCTCGCCGACGCACAGCCGGCCGCCGGCGGTATACGACCACGTCTACCGCGGTGAGCACTACGACGCTTGGCAGCGTCCGGCAGAGCAGAGTGAGCCGGCTTCGAGGCTGGCCCTCGGAGACGAGTACGACCCCTACGGTGTGCCGCTGTGTGCGGACGTGCTCGAGCTGGCGACGTCTGGGGACCTGATCGCCGCTCGCGGCGAGCGCCCGCAGATCGTGCCGTTTTCAGCGGCTACCTACCCCTCCGACTGGCGCGCGCCCGACGGAGCGCTCACGCCGTCTCCTGAGGATGCCGGCACGATCACAGCCGAGATCGAGGCCGCGGGTGGCGGCCAGCACGAGTTCTGGCTCGGCGGCTCGGTCGTTTCCGAGGTCGAGGTTTGGGTCGACGGCCACGAGGCCGGCGCGGTCCGCCACGAGCTCAACAACCTCGAGCAGTACGTTCGCCTCGGCTCGGCGCAGCTCGACCCGGGAAGCCACGTGGTCGAGCTTCGTTTCGGAGGCGCCGACCTGCATCCCGGAAGTGGCGGCGACGCAGGCGCGATCGGTCCGCTCGTCGTCTCGCCACCGGCCGACTCGGAACTCGTCAAGGTCGACGCAACCAACGCGAGATCGCTGTGCGGCACCCCCTGGGACTGGATCGAGGTGGACTCGTGAGCGCCGTCGGCTCCGCGACTGTGTTGCCCTGGCGCAGCCTGCGGCCCGCGCTCGCCGTCTGCGTCGGCCTCGTGCTCGCAGATTCCTCGGTCGTGGTGCTCGCCCTGCCCGAGATCTACCGCGAGCTCGACGTCTCGGGCACGGCGGTGACCTGGGTCCTCGTTGCCTTCAACCTCGTGCTCGCGGCTGCCGCGCTGCCGGCGGCGACCGCAGCACGGCGACTCGGGCCAGGCCCGGTCGCGACCGCTGGAATGGTGCTGTTCGGGCTCGCCAGCCTCGCCTGCGGGCTCGCGGACTCGATCGAGTTCCTGCTTGCCGCGCGCTGCGCCCAGGCGATCGGCGGCGCAGCGGCTGTCTGTGCCGCCTTGGAGCTCTTGCCGGCGGTCGCCGGCTCCGAGCGCAGGGCAGCTTCGGTCTGGGCCGGTGCCGGTGCGCTTGGGGCGGCGATCGGGCCGGCCGCCGGAGGGGTGCTCACCGAGCTGATCTCGTGGCAGTCGATTTTCCTCGTGCAGGTGCCGGCGGCGCTAGCATGCGCCGTCGTCCTCGGCGCGACGGCGCGGGCGGAGCCGACGGGCGGGCTCCTGGAAGAAGCCAGGGTCTCGGGGAGGCCGCATCTCGCTGCCAACGCGGCGCTTGCGCTGATCTCGGCGGCTCTGGCGGCGGCGCTGTTCTTGATCGTTCTGCTCTTGATCGAGGGTTGGCGGCTGACCCCGATCGCGGCTGCTGCAACCGTGACGGTGATGCCCTTGTGCGCGCTGGCAGTGGCGCCGCTGGCACGGCGCGTTGCGGCCGTGGACGCACGGGCAGCTGCGGGGGCGATCTTGATCTCGGGCGGTCTCGCCGGGCTCGGCCTGCTCCCCGATGCAACGGTGCTCGCGACCCTGGCACCGCAGGCGCTCGTCGGCGCTGGTCTCGCGCTGACGCTCTCGGCGCTGACCGAGGCCGCGCTCGAGGGCCGCTCTCCGCAGGCGATTCACGGCGGCTGGACGATCGCCTCGCGCCACGCCGGCGTCGTCGCAGGGTTGTTGTTGCTGACGCCGGTGTTCACGGCGGACCTCGATCGTGAGCGGGTGGATGCCGAGGCTGCCGGTACCGCGGCGCTGCTCGATGCCCGGCTCTCGATCGAGTCGAAGCTCGCGCTTGCCGATCGCATCGCCGAGCAGATCGAGGCCGAGGGCGACAAGGTTCCGGTGCTCGGCCCGGCGTTCGAGCCGCTGCCGGCCGACCCGCAGGAACGCCAGGGCACGGTGGAACTTCAGGCCCAAGTCGAGGCGGAGATCGACAAGGCCGCTACGCACGCCTTCAGCACCTCGTTTCTGATCAGCGCGGCGTTCGCCCTCGCGGCGCTGATCCCGATCATGGTCGCGCGGCGAAGGATCAGCTTGTGAGCGTCTCCTCGATCAGCCCTCGAGCGCTGGTGCTCGGTGCGATTGCTGTCTCAGCGGCGCTCGTCGCCGTCTACCTGGCACTCGGAGGAAGCAGCTACGAACCGACAGCGGTCGCCGACCCGTGCGAGCCGCGCGAGTGGCGGGAGCCGTCGGGAGTCGACGAATCGGCGCAGCAATTCGGACTCTCGGCGCTCGATGGCGCCGCCTGCGAGCTCGGCGTCAGCCGCGAGACGCTGGCGGCGGCGCTGGCGAGCGAGAGCTCGCGCCAGCGCTTCGCTGCCGAGTACGAAATCGAGGAGGCCGAGTTCGAGGCGGCCGTGCGCGCGGGTGTCGTGCGCGCCATCGACGACGCTGAGCAGGCGGGCGCTCTGAGCCCGATCGTTGCCGATGGCCTGCGCTTGATCGGCGCTCGAATTCCGGTCGACGAAGGCATCGCCCTGATCGAGGATGCGAGCGCGTTGTTCGAGGACGCCGAGGGCTTTCTAGGGGGGCTGGGCGCCGACGTACTGGACCTGCTGCCGTGACGGCTAGTCGGAGGGTCTTGCTTGGGGGAGGGGTGGGCATCGGCCCTTTTGGGCTGCTCGACGAGAAAGTGTCGCTATGCGAGAGGAACTCGTCGCGAGGTCTCGCTTCGGCCGAACCACCCGGTCTCACCAGCAGTACCCCGTTCCAGGTGGGAGAGCGGCCCGCCGCAGCTACTCCGTCGCGCGCCACACCCAGGCGATGAACAGCGCCTGTAGGGGCAGCCGCGCGAACAGCAGCCGGCGCGGCATGCGGTCGATGCCGACACCGCGTCCAGCTACGTCCTCGGGATGAAGCGCCATGTGGAGGTTGGCGGGGAAGACGGCGACGAGCAACCCGGTCAGCCACCAGCGAGCGAAGCGGCGGGTTGGCGTGGGAATCACCGCAAGGCCGCCGACTACCTCGGCGACGCCGCTCCATCTGACGGCATCCCGAGGCGAGATCGGGATGTAGGCGGGCACCGTCGCTTCGTAATCGCGCGGACGGATGAAATGGAGGATGCCTGCGGCGGTGAAGGTTGCGGCCAACGATCGCTGAAGTCGAGTCATTGCTGCGATTCTCCCATCGCGACCGCGTCCCGCACAGCCGCCCGGGCCAACTCCCGGCTCGGCGCGAAGACCATCACGGTCGCCTCGTCATCGATAGCCGTTGCCACCCAGGCGCCGTCGAGCGACCACAGCTCGGCACCCACCTTCCTGGCGTCTCGCCCAGCGATCAGGTAGGCGGGCAGCGTGCGATCGAACTCGTCGGCCTCGGCGGCGGAGTCCCAGCGCCAGGCCGCGACGACGATGCGTTCTGCTGCGCAGGTTTCCTCACAGTCGACCCCGCCTCTGTCGCGACCGAGCAGTGCGTACTCGTCGCCACTCCAGCCTGTCGCGGCGACCTCGACCGCGTCCCCCGGAGCTCCGACCTCGAGCACCTGGCGCGTCGAAAATTCGCCGAGGATGCCGCGGTCGAGCACTCGCCACCGCCGCGTCTCGAGCGCATCGGTCTCAGCACTCACATCCGCCGGCTCGTCACCTGCTTGATAGGCGTCCGGGTGAAGGATGTGCTCGGTTGACAGCGGCGGCTGCGATCCGAACGCTTCGTCGACTCGCTCCCAGCCGCCCTGCCGACCGCGCAGCGCGTTGACGAAGGCGCTGCCCTCGAGGTAGGCCCAGGTGAGCTGCTCGACGACGAACGTGGGCACGCCCTCGGTCCCTGGATCGATACCGAGCGATGCCGCGCTCAGGGCCAGCGGATCGAGGTGCCGAGCGGCGTACTCGATCATCGTCGATGTCGCGGCGCCCTCGACCAGCGCGGTTTCGGCGAGCGCCTTGTCGTCATCATCGTCATCGCCCTCCTCGAGGCCGAAGCTCTGATCGTCTAGCGCGTGCTCGAGCTCGTGCGCGAGCAGGAACTCGAGCAGCGCCCGGCTCGTTCCGACCGCGTCGCGAATCACATAGAGCCGCTCGCTCTTCGTGTCGTAGGCAGCGGCGGCGAGATCGGGGGCGCCGGTGGAGAGAACGTCGAGTTGCTCGTCGGGCTCTTGCACACCGAACATGCGGGCGACGGTTTCGGTATCGGCGAGCTTGCGGTCGGCGCGCCCGCTGGACGGCACCTGACTGCCGACGATCTCAGCAAAGCGCTCGCCGCTGATCACCTCGGGCACCGGGATGCGCTCGAACTCGAGGCCTCGGATGCGCGCGACGCGGGCCGCGATCCGCGGGGTCAGCCGTCGTGCCAGGCTGCCGATTTGGGCCGGCCCGATCTCGTCTGCGGTGCCTGGCGCTGAAGCCCCGGCTGAGCTCTGCGAAAGCGTGCGCTCGCCCCCCGGAGCGCCGACCGTTGCGCTCGCGAGGAGTGTCGCGGCGGTCACGAGAAGTAGGAGCGCCGGTGCGATCCCCGCTCCCCAGCCCGTATGCCCGCCGCCTCTCAAGGCAGCCGAGTATGACGGCGGCAAGTTGGATAGAGGGCTGAAGCCCGCCGCTATCTTCGTCTCGTGCCCGAGTTCGAGCTAAACCCCGCCTACACAGCCACCGCAGACCAGCCGCAGGCGATCGAGTTGATCGCCGAGGGCCTCAGAGCCGGCGAGGATTTCATCACCCTGCTCGGTGCCACGGGAACGGGCAAGACGTTCACGATGGCCGCGACGATCGAGCGGATGCAGCGCCCGGCGCTCGTCATCGCCCACAACAAGACGCTCGCGGCTCAGCTCTGCAACGAATTTCGCGAGTTCTTCCCCCGAAACGTCGTCGAGTACTTCGTCAGCTACTACGACTACTACCAGCCCGAGGCCTACGTCCCGCACCAGGACCTCTACATCGAGAAGGACTCGTCGATCAACGATGAGATCGACCGCCTGCGCCACGCGGCCACGGCCTCATTGCTGGCCCGCCGCGACGTCGTCATCGTCGCCTCCGTCTCGTGCATCTTCGGCATCGGCTCGCCCGACCTCTACCGGCGCCAGATGCAGCTGTTCAAGCTGGGGGAGTGGGTCGACCGCGACGACCTCTTTCGCAAGCTCGTCGGCATGCAGTACACCCGCAACGAGACGGCGCTCACCCGCGGCACGTTTCGCGCCCAGGGCGAAATGCTGGAGATCTTCCCGGCTTACGCCGAGTCGGCCTACCGGATCAACCTCTTCGGCGACGAGATCGAGTCGATTCACCACTTCGACCCGCTCACCGGCGAGATTTTCGACGAGATCGATCACGTCGCGGTCTGGCCGGCCAGCCACTACGCGACCGAGGAGGCGACTCTCGAGCGCTCGGTGGTCGAGATCAAGGCCGAGCTCGACGAGCGCCTCGCCTGGTTTCACGAGCGCGGTAAGGAGCTCGAGGCCCACCGCCTGCTCCAGCGCACCCAGTACGACATCGAGATGCTGAAGGAGCTCGGTTTCACCTCCGGCATCGAGAACTACTCGCGGATCTTCGACAACCGCCCGCCCGGATCGCCTCCTCACACCTTGATCGACTACTTCCCCGACGATTTCGTCACCTTCGTCGACGAGTCACATCAAACGATCCCGCAGATCGGCGGCATGTACGAAGGCGACCGCTCGCGCAAGCAGACCCTCGTCGACTTCGGCTTTCGCCTGCCCTCGGCGATGGACAACCGCCCGCTCAAATTCGACGAGTTCCTGCCTCGCGTCGGCCAGCTCGTGATGTGCTCGGCGACGCCGGGACAGTTCGAGCGAACGCAGGCGAAGCGCGTGGTCGAGCAGATCGTGCGACCGACGGGAATCATCGACCCCGAGATCGAGGTGCGCGAGACCCGCAACCAGATCGACGACCTGATGAACGAGGTGCGTGTCCGCGTCGAACGCAAGGAGCGCACCTTGGTGACGACGCTGACGAAGAAGATGTCGGAGGATCTCACCGGCTACCTGCTCGAGCACGGCTTCAAGGTTCGCTACCTGCACTCCGAGGTCGACACTCTGGAGCGAATCCAGATCATCCGCGACCTGCGCCTGGGTGAGTACGACGTGCTCGTCGGGGTCAACCTCCTGCGTGAGGGCCTCGACCTGCCCGAAGTTTCGCTGGTGGCGATCCTCGACGCCGACAAGGAAGGCTTCCTGCGCGGCGAGACCTCGCTCATACAGACAATCGGCCGGGCGGCGCGAAACGTCGACGGCCGCGTGCTCATGTACGCCGACAAGGAGACGGACGCGATGCGCAAGGCATTCTCCGAGACGGCTCGACGCCGCGAGATCCAGCTCGCCTACAACAAGGAGCACGGGATCACGCCGGAGACAGTGCGCAAGGGCATCTCCGACATCGCCGAGTTCCTCTCGATGGAGACGAGGGCGACGCCCGACCGGCGCCGGCGGCGCAACTCCGACGACGGCGCGCCGATGAGCCGCGAGCAGCTCGAGAAGGTCGTCGTCGAGCTCGAGGAGGAGATGATGGTCGCCTCAGAGGGCCTGCGATTCGAGGAGGCCGCGCGGATCCGTGACGAGCTCAAGGAGCTGCGCCGCGACCTCGAGGCGCTGCGCGCGTAGCCCGCCCGGTGGTCGAGTCAGCGGCGGGCGATTCGAAGCCGGCGCGTCACCTTTCGCGCGCGATCATCGGCATCGATCTCGTCGGCTTGGAGGTCGACCTTCTTGCCGCGAACGTTCTTGGCCTGAGGGGTGGTTAGCGTCAGCGCAACGATGCGCGCGCGGCCAGGGTTGAGCTTGTAGCGGGTTTGGCCGAGCGGCTTCGCCGCCGCTGAGCGGGCGGGGAGCACCGTGAGTATGCCCTCGCAGGCTTCGGTCTTGAGGCCTGGGCAGCGCAGCCGCACACGCAATGTTCCGTCCTTGGCCACGCGCGGCGCGCGTTTCGAGAGAACGGTGTCGTAGCGGTGCTTGGCCTGCGCGGTGGAGACGCTCTGGCAGTTGGCGACCGAGTCGACTCGGTCGACGAGGTCGTTGACGACCACGTCTGCCCTGACGCAGGTGACGACCTCGGCGAAACCGTCGCGGGTGAGGTAGGTGTCGAGGCCGTCACCCCGTGCGTAGGTGTCGATCTCGGTGCCACCGTCGAGGGTGTCGGCGTCTCTGCCGCCGTTGAGGTCGTCGAGGCCCTGGCCGCCGCTGAGCAGGTCGGTCCCGCTGCCGCCGCGGAGGTTGTCGGGCCCGTTGCCGCCGATCAGCTCGTCGGCTGCGACGGCGCCGGTGAGGATGTCTCCGGCATCTGTCCCCTCGAGCCGCTCGATCCCGACCAGCGAATCGGTGCGCACGACGACGACGGCTCCGTTGGCGTCGCGCCCCGACAGCGTCGCCTGATTGGTGACCAGCGACGCGCTGACGCCGAGATCCGTCCCCGAGGGAACGTTGGAAACGCCCGAGGCGGGACTCGCGCCTCCGAAGCCGGCGAGATCGCGGCCGATCCCGCCGTCGAAGACAACCGGCTCGTTGCCGGTCCTGCCCGGAGCCCTGAGCGAATCATCCCCGTCAGCTCCGCGCAGCGTTCGCTGCGCACGCGCGCCTACCGAAAGCGTGTCGTTGCCGAGGCCGCCCTGCGCCGTAACCGCGGATATCGGAGCTCCGGCCTCCGCTTCCAGCGCGAGTGCATCGTCTCCGCCCTGGAGGTCGAGGGCCAGGAGGCTGACGTTGTCGATCGCGCACACGCTGCGCACCGGCCGTCCGGTCAGCGGGTCGGTGTCCGGCGGACAGCTGCCTGTGGTGGCGGTGATCGCAACGGCCGGTGTGACCGTCAGCACGCTGACCGACGACGGGCTCGGGGAGTTGACTTCGATTTCGAGGTTGTCGCGGCCCTGTGATCCGGTGATCGTCACGGTGCCGGAGAGGTTGCTCTTGGTCTGACCGGTGGCCGCGGCGGGGAGCAGGAGCGCGAGCGCAGCTACGAGCACGCCGAACCGGGTCACGACTACCGCAAATCCTCTGTTCACGGTCTGCCCCCTGCCACGGCTCAAGCCTATATCGCGCCGGGCAAACGTCAAGGTCGCGACCATGAGGCGATGGCGCGGCTGTTGCAGGTCGCGAATAGGGTGGTGGGCGTGAAGGTTCTCCGGGAAGTGCTCGCGGTGGTCGCTGCCCTGATCGTTGTTGTCGGCGCGTTCGCCGGATGCGGCGGCGACGACACGACGACGACCGTGACCGAGACTACGGCGGTGCCAAGCACCACGTCATCGACGACTTCGACCGACTCGACGACTCCCGAGGGCGCGACCACCACCGCGATCCCCGACCAGGAGGAGCCCACCGCCGGCGAGACCGCCGACCTGCCGTTGTGCTCGGAAGGCCCGACGCCGTGTCGCGACGACGACACGGGTGAGGTGATCGAGCCGGGCGAGGGCGAGGGCGGCGTCGTCGCGCCCTGATATAGGGCTACCAGCCCGCGGTCATGAGCTTGCCGCCACGCCGCGCGAAGGCGACCTCGGCGAGCCCGAGGGCACGGTCGCTGGGGCGGCGGATCAGGTCGGTGACGTCGTAGGGCTCGTAGTCGTGCTCGCGCATGTGAGCGAGGATTGTGTGAAGGTCGGGCCGCAGCCCCTGCTGGGCCTCCGAGACCTGTGAGATCGGCAGCTCGAGGAAGAACAGCTCGACGACGCCGAGCAGGGTGCCGGCGCCCGCCAGCACCTCGAGCTCGAAGCCCTCGGCATCGATCTTGATCATCTGCGGCGTGGGCCACTCGGACTCGCGGCAGACGGTGTCGAGGGTGACTAGGCGGACTCTGCGCCGCTCGAGCCCGAGCCGATCGGCCGTTGCGGGGGAGATCGCGAAGCTGCTGCTTTCGGGGTTGTCTGCGGTGATCGTGAGCTCGAGCTCCCCGTCTTTCGCCCCGACGCCGGCGAGCAGGCGCTGGGCGCGCCCAGCATGGGCGCAGAAGCGGTCGAGCTCGGAGGCGAGCTCCGCCTGCGGCTCGATCAGGGTGAAGGCGGCGCCGCCGAAGAACTCATGGGCGTCGCGACTCCACGCAGCCCGATGGGCGCCGACGTCGACGACATGCACTGGATCGAAGCCGAGTTCGGCGAGCTGGGCAAAGAGGCGCCGGCGCAGAGCTCTGCCGCTGAGCTCGCCGATCGCGCCTACCTCGTAGCCGTGGCGCTCCAGGCGCCGGCTCAGCCATCTCAAGGCAGCTCCTCGCATGCAGATTCTCAGACTATGCGAGCACCTGCGCATGGCCCGCAGACGCTCGCTACGCTGGGTCCATGGAGAGCGAGGAGTTCGTCACCGAGTTAGCCGACAAGGTTCGCGCAATCGTTTCCGAGGCCGAGCAGAAGGCGGCACAGATCGTTCGCGACGCCGAGCAGGAGGCGGTTGGGATTCGTGATCGGGCCGAGGCCGAAGGCCGCCAACGCGTCGCGGAGGTGCGCGATGCGCTGGAAGCGCTCGAGGACAAGCTCGGAGCCGGTGCTGTCTCCGGTAACGGCGCAAGCGCCGAGGTCAACCCGGGACCTGTCGTCGTGCCCGAGCCGCAGCCGCCGAGCCCGGACCCGACCCCCGACCCGCTGCCCGCGCCCACGCCCGAGCCACCGTCAGAGCCCGAGCCGCCGCTGATCCCCGAGCCGACCCCGCCGCCCGACGAGGGCACGCCGCCCTCGATCGCTGCTGAGTCGGACCCCGCCAAGTCCGACGATGCCACCAGCGCCCGCCTCGTCGCGATGAACATGGCACTCAACGGCGATTCTCGAGAGGCGATCGAGGCGCACCTCGCGGAGCACTATGCGATTGACGACGCCGGCCCGATCGTCGACGACGTTCTCGCCCTAGCGACCAAATAGCAGCTCGCAAACTGCGCCGAGGGATCGACGCCCGTTCGCCGGGCTGCCCGACCCCCTGCGTACACTTGTTCGTAGTGGCCGGTACGGAGCAAATCGTCGTCTCGGGCGCGCGCGCCCACAACCTCAAGGGCGTCGACGTGACCCTGCCCAGAAACGCGCTCGTGGTCGTCACGGGTCTTTCCGGGTCGGGCAAGTCGAGCCTCGCCTTCGACACGATCTACGCCGAGGGCCAGCGCCGCTACGTCGAGTCCCTGTCTTCTTACGCGCGTCAGTTTCTGGGCCAGATGGAGAAGCCCGACGTCGACTCGATCGAGGGTCTCTCGCCGGCGATCTCGATCGACCAGAAGACGACCTCGCGCAACCCGCGTTCGACCGTCGGCACCGTGACCGAGATCTACGACTACCTGCGCCTGCTGTGGGCGCGCATCGGCAAGCCGCATTGCCACAACTGCGGCGAGCCGATCGCCGGCCAGTCGCTCGAGCAGATCACCGATCGCGTCATGACGCTCGACGAGGGCACCAGGTTCATGGTCTTGGCACCGGTCGTGCGCGGGCGCAAGGGTGAGTACGGGAAGCTGCTGGAGGAGATGCGCAGCCAGGGCTATGCCCGCGCCGTGGTCGACGGCGAACTGCGCCGCCTCGACGAAGACGGCGGGATCGAGCTCGATAAGAAGTTCAAGCACGACATCTCAATCGTCGTCGACCGCTTGGTGATGAAGGAGGGCCTGCGAAAGCGGCTCGCCGAGTCGCTGGAGGCGGCATCCGCTCTCGCCGAGGGGATCATCGAGGTCGAGCTGATGGGCGCCGAGAAGGCGGTCGAGGCAGCCGGCGTGGAGGTTCTCAGCGGACCCAGCGCGGGCAAGCGCGGCGAGGTGCTCGTCTTCAGCGAGAAGTTCTTCTGCCTGCACTGCGGCACCTCGATGCCAGAGCTCGAGCCGCGGATCTTCTCCTTCAACTCACCGCACGGCTGCTGCCCTCAATGCCATGGGCTCGGCTTCCAGCGGGTGATCGATCCGGAGCTGATCGTGCCGGATCCGACGCTGTCGATCTCCGAAGGCGCGCTGGAGCCATGGACCAAGGCGGCCTCGATGTATCACCGTCGCCTGCTCGAGGCGGTCGCCGAGGCCAACGGCATCGACGTCGATGTGCCGTGGCGCGATCTGCCCCAAGGCGATCGTGAGCTGCTGCTCGAGGGCACCGGCGGCGAGCGCCATACGATCTCCTACAAGAACCGCTTCGGCCGCAGGCGTAGCTACACCGTTCGCTTCGACGGCCTCCTGCACAGCCTCGAGCGTCGATACGAGAACACGGATTCGGAGAACACGCGCGAACGTGTAGAGGCGTTGATGGCGCTGCAACCCTGCTCGGCCTGCAAGGGCGCGCGCCTGCGTCCCGAGGTGCTCGCGGTCACCGTCGGCGGCCTCAACATCTACGAATACACCCAGTTCTCCGCTCGCCGCGCGCTCGAATGGATCAACGAGCTCGAGCTGACCGAGACCGAGCGCGCGATCGCGCGGCTCGTCGTCCGCGAGATCGCCGAGCGCCTTCATTTCCTCGATTCGGTCGGCATTGGCTACCTCTCGCTGGAGCGCGCGGCAACGACGCTCTCCGGCGGCGAGGCACAGCGGATCCGCCTCGCGACACAGATCGGTTCGAGCTTGGTCGGCGTTCTCTACATCCTCGACGAGCCGTCGATCGGCCTGCACCAACGCGACAACGAGAAGCTGATCGGCACGCTCGAGCGCCTTCGCGACATCGGCAACACCGTAATCGTCGTCGAACACGACGAGGGCACGATTCGCGCTGCCGACCACGTCATCGACATCGGGCCGGGCGCAGGCGAGTTCGGGGGCGAGATCGTCGCCGAGGGGACGCCGCAGCAGGTCGAGGCGACGCCCGGGTCGGCCACTGGTCAGTTCCTCTCCGGTGAGCGGGCGATCGCCGCTCCCGAGCAACGGCGCCACTCGAGTGGGGAGATCGTCGTTCGTAACGCGCGCCAGCACAACCTCAAGGGCGTCGACGTCGAGTTCCCGCTCGGCGTCTTCACCGCCGTCACCGGCGTATCGGGATCGGGCAAGTCGACCCTGGTCAACGAGATCCTCTACCGCTCAGTCGCCAACCGCCTGCACCGAGCCCGCATGCGTCCGGGAGCTCACGACAGGATCGAAGGGATCGAGCAGGTCGACAAGATCATCAACATCGACCAGTCGCCGATCGGCCGCACGCCGCGTTCGAACCCTGCCACTTACACGGGAATCTTCGATCACGTGCGAAAGCTGTTCGCCGGAACCCGAGAGGGTCGCGCTCGCGGATACAAGCCGGGACGCTTCAGCTTCAACGTCAAGGGTGGGCGCTGCGAGGTTTGCCGCGGCGACGGTCAGATCAAGATCGAGATGCACTTCTTGCCCGACGTCTACGTGCCGTGCGAGCAATGTCATGGGCGCCGCTACAACCGCGAGACGCTCGAGATCCGCTACAAGGGCAAATCGATCGCCGACGTGCTCGAGATGTCGGTCGGCGATGCGGTCGAGTTCTTCGAGCCGGTGCCGAAGATCGCACGGAGGCTGCGCACATTGCACGACGTCGGCCTCGATTACATCCGCCTCGGTCAGCCGGCAACCCAGCTCTCCGGAGGCGAGGCACAGCGGGTGAAACTCGCGACCGAGCTCTCCAAGATCGCCACCGGCGCCACGCTCTACATCCTCGACGAGCCCACCACCGGCCTTCACTTCGCCGACGTCCAGCGCTTGCTCGACGTGCTCGACCGGCTGGTCGAGCAGGGCAACACCGTAGTCGTCATCGAGCACAACCTCGACGTGATCAAGTCGGCTGACCACCTCATCGATCTCGGCCCCGAGGGCGGCGATGCGGGTGGAGCGCTGATCGCCGTCGGCACGCCCGAGCAGATCGCCGGCGCACCAACCTCCTACACCGGCCAATTCCTTCGCCACCTGGTCGAGGCCGAAGAACCCGCACCGAAACCCCGCCGGACGAAGTCGAAGCGTCGCGAGCCCGTCGCGGCCTGAGCGGCGAGAGGCAAGCCAGGTAAGGACGCAGGGAGCGCCGTGTGCTCCGCACCCAAGCGACCGAGGACGCCGCCTGGCGCCCCTATCGTCGCTCAGAAGACGATCGTCCGGTCGCCGTCGAGCAGCACGCGGTCCTCGAGGTGGGCCTTTACCGCGCGCGCGAGCACCAGCCGCTCGATGTCGCGGCCGATCCGAACCAGGTCGGCGGTTTCGTCGCGATGGCTGACGCGGGTCACGTCCTGGTCGATGATCGGTCCGGCATCGAGCTCCTCGGTGACGTAGTGGGCGGTGGCTCCGACGAGCTTGACGCCACGCTGGTGGGCACGTTGGTAGGGATCGGCGCCGACGAAGGCGGGAAGGAAGCTGTGGTGGATGTTGATCGCCGGGACCCCGAGGGCGGCGAGGAATCCGGGGGAGAGCACCTGCATGTAACGCGCCAGCACGAGCAGGTCGGCCTGTCCGCTGATCAGCTCCAGCACCCGGCGCTCGGCGTCGTCTCGCGTCTCGGGAGTGACCGCGACGTGGTGGTAGTCGGCGCCGACCAGGGCGACGGTGTCGGCGTGGCCGGTGTGATTGGAGATCACGTGCGTGATCTCGGCCTCGAGCTCACCATTTCGCGCGCGCCAGAGCAGGTCCGAGAGGCAATGGTCCTCGCGCGAGACCATGATCGCGACGGCCTTGCGCTTGCTCGACTCCGCAAACCGATAGTCCATCTCCAGCGGTTCGCCGACCTGTTCAGCGAAAGCCAGGCGCAGCTGATCGCGCTCGGCGGCGGCTGGCGCATCGAAGACCATGCGCATGAACAGCCGCCCTTCGGCATTGGAGTGCTGGTCGGCGTCGGTGATGTTGAGACCGGCGTCGGCGAGAAAGCCGCTTACGGCGGCGATCAGCCCCGGCCGGTCGGGGCAAGCGATCAGTAACCGCGTTGTCTGCCGCGCGTCGATCGGTGGAAAGCTAGTCGGCCCTCCGGCTGACTGCCCACCCGACTCAGCTAGTTCGAGTTGCGAGGCGGAGTTGCAGCGTCGCTAGTTCCTTCGCACGCCGCGCGGCTTCGCGGTCGCCCTCACCTGCGGCGACGATCGAGCCCTTCATCAGGATGTGCCACTTGTGCGCGAAATCCTCCGGATCGGCGGCACCCGCGTCGCGGGCCAGGCGCTCGATGAAGCCACGGATGCCGGCCAGATAGGAGACGCCGGCGAGGTGGATCGGATCGTCGGCGACAGGATGCTCGAGCAAGACGTTGATGAACGTGCAGCCCTCGAAATCGGCGGTCTGAAACCACTCCGAGAAGACGTCGAAGATCGCCAGCAGGCGCTCGCCGGGTTCGCTGGCGCGGCGCTCGACCTCGGCCTGCAGCCAGTCGCGAGTCCAGCGCTGGTCGCGGCGTTCGAGCACGGCCAAGACGAGCTCTTGCTTGGAGCCGAAGCGTCTGTACAGGGTCTGGCGAGCGACGCCAGAGCGCTCGATGATTGCGTCGATGCCTACCGCCTGGATGCCCTTGCTGCAGAACAACTCGTAGGCGGCGTCGAGAATCCGTTCGCTCGTGGTGCCAACCGGTGGCCGGCCCCTATCAGTCGCGGTCCCCCCGATAAGTCCCGACATGAAGGCCATTCTATCGACGGCCCGAGCGGAGAACGATCGGTCTCGATCTAGGACGAGGACGCTGGAGGTTCGCTCGGCGCGATCGAGCGCATCTCGACGACTGAGGCATCGAAGCGGGTGCGCCGGGGGAGGTCGAGCGGCCGCGGCGCGGTTCCTGAGGAGCACCACGCGGAGATCTCGTCGATGGTGTCTTCTAGGGTCCGCAGGCGTGCTTCGCGGCGGGCTGCGCCGCCGCTGATCAGCTTCTGAACCCGGACCGACTCCTCGATCCAGGCGTCGATCTCAGCGAGCTTTGCCTGTAGGCGCTGCTCGCGCTCGATCTCGGCGGCGCTCAGCGAGCGGCTGAGCGCGACAAGGACTCGGCATTGGTCGGCGAGCTGGGCGGTGTGATCCATCAACGAACTGATTCCACTCGTGCGGCCGACGTCCTGCCACGGACGTGGACCCGCGTTCTGAAAAGCTGGGGCCTATGAGCGAGATCGAGTCCTGGCGCACGTGGCTGGTCAAGCGGCGCTGGTATGAGCGAAACCGGCGGCTGAGCAGGCGGCTGCGCTTGAACCGCCATGCCGCGCAAGGCGGGTTCTTCATCCGATTCCCGGTCGAGGGCGAGGTGCTCGAGGCGTTGGATTCCGGCAGGTTGGCTATCGGCGAGCACACCCTGCTCGAGCCCGGTTGCTGGCTGACGCTGGGGCCGCAGGCGCGGATCACCGTCGGCAGCGAGTGCTTTCTCAACCGCGGCACGATGCTGGCGGCCTCCGAATCGATCGAGATCGGCGATCACGTGATGTTCGCCAACGGCTGCTTCGTCGGTGACGCTGCGCATCGCTACGACGATCCCGAGCAGCCTGTGACCCGCCAGGGCTTCGAGCCGGCCCGGCCGGTGAAGATCGGCTCCAACGTCTGGTTCGGCGTCAACTGCGTCGTCACCGCCGGCGTCACGGTCGGAGACCGGGCGGTGATTGGCGCCAACTCGGTGGTGACCAAGGATGTGCCCGCGGGCGTGATTGCTGCCGGGGCACCGGCGAAAGTGATCAAGGAGATCGAGTTCCAGCCCGGGGGTGGGGGGTGAGGTGGGCGTCGATGCGAGTGCGAGGCTTGATCGGAGCTGCCGGCGTGGCGATCGCGCTCAGCGCCGCGGGCGGCTGTGGCGATGACGAGGAGGCCGCTGCGCCGACCACGACGGTGACCACGGGATCGACTTCGACAAGCGAGGCAGCGACGACGACCGAGGCACAACCTCCGCCGGACGGTGCTGGCGAGGGAGAGGTTGCCGACGAGGCGAAGCCACTCGGGGTGGCCGACGTGCTCGAGGCAGTGCTCACCGGGTCGGCCGATCCGACGCTGATCTGCGACGAGCTGGCGACGGAGAACTATGTGCGCAGTTCATATGGAGCGCGCGAGGGCTGCATCGCGGCGCAGAAGCCGGGGGCGCTGGCCGATTCGCTGAACAAGTTCGAGTTCGAGATCGAGGGAATGAGTGCGAGCGCGACCGTGGTACCGAACGGTGGCCCATACGACGGCGTCGACGTCGAGGTCGAGCTCGTTCGTGATGGCGAGAGCTGGCGAGTCGACTCGCTGCTCGCAGACATCCCGGCGGGACCTTGAGCAATGGGCGTTCGCGCCGGCACCTACTCGATCGTCGCCCAAGACACGGAGTCGGGCGAGCTCGGTGTCGCCGTCCAGTCGCATTGGTTCTCGGTGGGCTCGATCGTCACCTGGGCGCGGGCGGGAGTCGGTGCCGTGGCGACTCAGTCGATCAGCGAGCCGGGCTATGGGCCGAAACTGCTCGACCGCCTGGCGGCGGGTGAAGATGTCGGCGACGCATTGAGTGCCGAGCTTGCCGGCGACGAGCTCGCCCGCTTCCGCCAGCTTGGTGTGGTCGATGCAGGCGGAGCCGTCGCGACGCATACCGGTGACGGCTGCATGGATCACGCCGGCCATGAGGCGGGAGAGGGGTTCAGCGCCCAGGCGAACCTGATGGCCTCGCCTGCGGTATGGCCGGCGATGGCCCGCGCCTTCGGTTCTGCCTCCGGTCCCTTGTCGCGGCGATTGCTCGCCGCGCTCGTGGCCGCAGAGGCGGCCGGTGGGGACGTCCGCGGTCGCCAGTCGGCCGCCTTGCTCGTGGTTCCCGCTGAGGGTGAGCCCTGGCGCACGACCGTCGAGCTGCGAGTGGAAGACAGCGATGAGCCACTCGCCGAGCTCAGCCGCCTGCTCGATCTCCACGACGCCTACGCACTCGCCGACCGGGCCGACGCCCTTGCCGGCGAGGGACGCCATGACGAGGCGGTTCGTCTGTACGTGCGGGCCGCCGATGCGGCTCGCGGCAACGTCGAGCTCAGCTTCTGGGCGGGCCTCGGGATCGCCGCGGCCGGCGACGTGGAAGCCGGCGCCGCCCGCATCCGCGAGGCAATCGAAGTTCACGTGGGCTGGTGCGATCTGCTCGCGCGCCTCGATCCGGAGATTGCTCCGGCTGTGGAGGCGGTGCGGGCCCGGCTCGGGCTCTCTGGATGACTAGAGCCGCAGATGCCGGTCGACGATACGAGCGCAGCGGCGCCCGTCGGCGATGGCGGTGACGATCAGCGACTGCCCGACGCGGGCATCGCCGGCGGCGAACACACCTTCCGCCGATGTCGTGAACGAGCCTGCGCGAACGTTGCCGCGCCGGTCGAGGTCGAGGCTGAGCTCGGCGACCGGGCCGGTGTGTTGCGGATGCATGAAACCGACTGCGATCAGGACGAGGTCGGCAGGGATCTCGAACTCGCTGCCCGCGACGGCGGCCAGGGTGCGCGACGAGCTCCCCGTGACCTTGCGCCCGGACAGTCCCACGACGCGCCCATTGCCGGAGAGGCTGATCACTTGATGGCCGAACCTCCGCTCGCCGCCCTCGTCGAGCGCATAGGTGGTCGGGGACCGCTTCAGCGGTAGCGGCCACGGAGTGTCGGCATAGCGGCCGCCATCAGGAATCTCGGGGTAGACATCGAGCAGGACAGCGCTGCGCGCGCCTTCGCGGTTGGCGTTTGAGATGCAGTCCATGCCGGTGTCGCCGCCCCCGATCACGACAACGTCCTTGCCGGCGGCCGTGATCTCGACCTCGGGCTCGGGCGAAGGGCGGCCCTGCTCTCGTGCCACCCAGCGATTTCGCTGGTAGAGATAGTCCATCGCGAAATGCACGCCATCGAGCTCGCGGCCGGCAAATTCGAGGTCGCGCTCGACGCGCGAGCCGATCGCGATCACGAGCGCGTCGTGGCGTTCGCGTAGCTCCACCGCGCTGACCGAGACGCCGACATCGACGCCGCACTCGAACCTGATTCCTTCTTGCTCGAGCAGCGAGGCGCGGCGATCAACCATCCATTTCTCGAGCTTGGCGTCGGGCACGCCGAAACGCATCAGCCCTCCGACGGCCTCGTCACGCTCATACACAGTCACCTCGTGGCCGACGGCGTTGAGCTCGGCCGCCACCGCCATCCCCGCGGGCCCGGAGCCGACGATCCCAACCGTGCGGCCCGTGCGGGTGGCGGGCGGCTCGGCGACGATCCAGCCCTCGCCAAATGCGCGTTCGACGATCGCGTACTCGATCTGCTTGATCATCACCGGGTCATCGTCGATGTCGAGCACGCACGCCGACTCGCATGGCGCCGGGCAGATCAGGCCCGTGAACTCAGGGAAGTTGTTGGTTGCGTGAAGCTGCTGAATTGCGGCGCGCCAGTCGCCGCGGCGCACGAGGTCGTTCCAATCGGGGATCAGGTTGCCGAGGGGGCAGCCGTTGTTGCAGAAGGGAACGCCGCAGTCCATGCAGCGCGCCCCCTGATCGCGCAGCTGCGCCTCGTCGAGCACGCCGAAGATCTCGCCGTAGTCACTGACGCGTTCCCCCGGATCGCGCTCGGGGTCGGCGACACGATGAATCTTCATGAAGGCTGCGGGATCGCGGCTCATGCCGCCACCTGGCTGGCGCCCGCCGTCCCCGTCGCTTCGGCGTCGGCTTCGGGGGCCGGGTCCGCCAGCGCCCGGGCGTACTCGCGCGGCATCACCCGGATGAAGTGCTTGTGCGAGCGATCCCATTCGCCGAGCAGCCGCAGCGCCAGCGGCGAGCCGGTGCGCCGCGCGTGCTCATCGACGAGCGCCGCGACCAGCTCGAGGTCGCCGGCGGTCGGCGTCTCGAGATCAACGAGCTCGCCATTGAGACGGCCCGCGAGCTCGTCATCGGGATCGAAGATGTAGGCGATGCCACCGCTCATGCCGGCGGCGAAGTTGCGCCCGGTGGACCCGAGGACGACGACGTGGCCGCCGGTCATGTACTCGCAGCCGTGATCGCCGACACCCTCGACGACCGCATCGGCACCCGAGTTGCGCACGGCGAAGCGCTCGCCCGCGAGACCGCTGAAGAAGGCACGTCCGCTCGTTGCCCCGTAGAGGACGACGTTGCCGGCGATCACGTTGTCCTCGGGCCTGAATGCCGAGCCGGCCGGCGGGCGCACGGCGAGCACGCCGCCAGAGAGCCCCTTGCCGACGTAGTCGTTGGCCTCGCCGTGCAGCGTCATCGTTATCCCTGACGTCAGCCATGCTCCGAAGCTCTGGCCCGCAGAGCCGTGCAGGTTGATCTCGATCAAGCCCTCGGGAAGGCCGACGCCGCCATGGCGGCTGACGACCGCGTGTGAGAGGCGCCCGCCGACCGCACGGTCGACGTTGCTGATGTCGGCGCGGATACGCACGCTCTCACCACGCTCGATCGCGGGCGCGGCTGGTGCAACCAACTCGCCGTCGTCGAAATGTGGATCTGGTGGCTCGGGCGCGCGGGTGCGATAGCGCGGCGCCTCGGCGTCGACATTCTCCGGTACGGCCAGCAGCGCGCTGAGGTCGAGGCTGGCGAGCTCCGGCCGGGCCGGCTGAGGATGCGGGTCAATCAGCTCCGTGCGGCCGATGATCTCGGCCATCGTCCGGGCGCCGAGCGAGGCGAGGATCTCGCGGACCTCCGATGCGACCAGAGCGAGGTAGTCGACCACGTGCTCGGGTCGCCCCGCGAAGCGCTGGCGCAACTCGGGGTCCTGGGTCGCGATCCCCACCGGACACGTGTTCAGGTGGCAGACGCGCATCATGATGCAGCCCATCGCGATCAGCGGCGCGGTTGCGAAGCCGAACTCCTCGGCTCCGAGCAAGGCGCCGACGACGACGTCACGGCCCGTGCGCAGCCCGCCGTCGACCTGGAGCACGATGCGCGACCGGAGGTCGTTTCGAAGCAGCGTTTGCTGGGTCTGGGCGAGTCCGAGCTCCCAGGGCACCCCGGCGGCCTGGATCGAGGAGAGGGGAGAGGCGCCCGTGCCGCCATCGTGCCCGGCGATGACGACATGGTCGGCTCCGGCCTTGGCGACCCCGGCGGCGACGGTGCCGACTCCGGCCTCGGCCGCGAGCTTGACGGATATGGTCGCCATCGGGTTCGCGGCC
>JBKJXG010000340.1:0-15753 GCA_046716525.1 Solirubrobacterales bacterium | reverse complement strand
ACCGCCGCGACCGTCGACGTAGGCCGCCGCACCGGGCACGAAGGCGACGTTCTCGCGCAGGGCCTTGGCGAGCAGGTCGGTGGTGTCGATGTAGGCAGGCAGGGTCGCCCAGCAGAAGAGACCACCGTCGGGCCGCGCCCAGGTTGCCTCGGCCGGGAAGAAGCGCTCGAGCGCGTCGAGCATCGCGTCTCGGCGCTCGCGGTAGACGTGGCAGAGATCGGCGACGTAGTCGCGCCAGCCGCCCTCGGCGAAGTACTCGCGCACGAAGTACTGGGTCAGTGTCGAGGTGCAGAGGTCAGCCGCCTGCTTTCCCAGCACGACCTTCTCCATCAGCGGCGGCGGCGCGCAGAGCCAGCCGACGCGGATCCCGGGCGAGAGGATCTTCGAAAAGGTTCCGAGATAGACGACGTAGTCGCCACCGTCGAGCTTGTAGAGCGGCTCGAGCGGCTCCCCCTCGTAGCGCAGCAGTCCGTATGGGTTGTCCTCGACCACCAGCAGCTCGCGCTCGCGGGCGATCTCGACCAGCCGCCTGCGCCGCTCGGCCGACATCGTCACCCCGGCGGGGTTCTGGAAGGTGGGGACGGTGTAGACGAACTTCGGCCGCCGGCCTTCGGCGGCGAGGTCGTCGAGCAGCAGCTCGAGCTCCTCGACGAGCATGCCGTCGATGTCGACGCCGACTTGGCGTGTGTCGGCTTCATAGGAGCAGAACACCGGCACCGCGCCGGGATAGGTCGGCGCCTCGGCGATAACGACGTCGCCCGGGTCGATCAGGGTCTTGGCGGTCAGGTCGATCGCCTGCTGGCCGCCGGTGGTGACGATGATGTCGCCAGGGTCGGGGTCCATACCTTCAGCCCTCATCACCTCTCGGATGCATCCGCGGGTTTCGGCAAAACCCTCGGTCGGTCCGTACTGAAGCGCCTGCGCCGAGCTCTCCTGGGCGATCCGGGTCATCTGCGCGGCGAAGCTCGCAGCTGGGAACGTCGAGGTGTCGGGCAGGCCGCCTGCGAGCGAGATCACCTCGGGACGGGCCGTGATCTCCATCAGATCACGCATCGCGCTCGAGCGCATGACCCGGGTCCGGGTGGCGAACAGACCGGCGTAGCGTTCGAGATCGCGAGTGGTGGTGTGCGCGCGGCGGTGCGGTGCGGTGGCGGGTTCGCCGGGCGCCGGTCGGTCTTGCCGCTCGGCCATTGCGCCAGTGTGGCGCATGGAAGTTGATCGGCGGGTGGCGCCGCTTCGCGCGCACAACGCAGCCGTGAGAGTTGGTAACCGACCGTCAGCTGTCGAAGCCGAGACCGAGGCGGTCGAGCGTCCGCAGCCACAATCCGCGCTCACCGCCGCCGCGGTCGGCCGCGGCGAGACGGTTGCGGGTGAGCTCGATCGCCGCCCAGCGAAGCGGCTCGGGCGGAAAAGGAAGCGGCTTTGCCCACATTGCCCGCAGCGGGGTCGCCGCGCCGGCGACCCCGTCGAGCATGTCGAGCGCGACTGCGGCGCCGAAGCGACTGGCGCCGACGCCGAGCCCGGTGTGGCCGACCGTGTAGCCGACCCGCCCATCGAGCGCTGTGCCCTGGAAGGCGAAAAAACGCGAGCAGGTGTCGATCGCGCCGCCCCAGCGGTGGCTGAAACGCACGCCCTCGAGCTGCGGAAAGGCGGTGAAGAAATGCGAGGCCAGCATGGCAAAGCTCTCGTCGCGCTGAGCGAGCTCGTTGCCGGCGCCACCGCGGTAGTGATAGATCGCGTCGTAGCCCCCGAAGAGGATGCGGCCATCGGCGGTAAGGCGGTAGTAGTGAAAGCGGTTGGCGAGGTCGCTGACGCCTTGGCGATTTCGCCACCCGATTGAATCGAGTCGCGACTCCGAGAGCGGCTCGGTTACGAGGACGTAGTCCCAGACGGCGACGACCCGGCGGCGGATCGCCGACACGAGGCCGGTTGAGGCGCTGGTTGCAAGCAGCACCTTGCGAGCACGAACACGGCCGCCCGACGTCACCAGATCGACCTCGTGCCCGCTTGCACGCAGCGACAGCACCGGTGAGTGTTCGTGAATGGATGCTCCGAGCCGCGCCGCGGTTTCGGCGAGGCCGACGGTGAGCTTGAGCGGGTCGAGCAGGCCGGCCCCGCTTCGCTGCCAGATCCCTCCCAGGTAAAGGGGCGAGTGAAGCTCGGCCTGAACTTGCTCGCGGTCGAGCGCGCTTGCCTCGTGGCCGTAGCCTTCGAGCTGGCGTGCGTACTCGGCGAGGCCCGCCAGTTCGTGCTCTTCGACCGCGACGTCGAGGACTCCGGTGCGCTCGAGGTCGCAGTCGATCCCGTAGCGCTCGACCGTCTCGGTGATGGCATCGAAGTTCTCCAGGCCGAGCCGTTCCAGCTGCGGCATCTCGTCGGGAAAGCGGGCCAGCCCGTTGTCGATCCCGTGAGTGAGCGAGGACATGACGAAGCCGCCGTTGCGCCCGCTGGCCGCGCCACCGACTCGGTTGGCGTCGAGCACGACGACGCTTCGCCCGGGCGCACGCTCGAGCGCCTGAACCGCGGCCCAAAGCCCGCTGAGCCCGGCGCCGACGATCGCCAGGTCGCACTCGGTCTCGCCGTCCAGCGGCGGCGCGTCTGTCATCGCCGGGCCGAGATCGAGCCAGTACGCAGCCGTCGCGGCATCGGCGTAGGAGGCGCGGTCGCGGTCGCTCGGCGGATTGCGCCCCCAGGGCCCGTGCCCGTCCGACCGCCTCTGCGCTCGTGCCGTTGCCATCGCATGGCAGTCTCGCGCTCGGGCAGCGGCGGTGTGCGCCGGGGGTGTCGAGCCCGGCCGATGGGTAGCCTGCTGCGCCGATGGATCTCTGGCTGGCAGCCTTTCAGGGTCTGGGTCTCGCCCTCGCGACCGGCGCCCTCGCCGGCGCGCCCGGACGCCGCGACGGCGTTGGCACCGTGCTCCTGATCGCCGCCGCGGTCGCGGGCGGCGCCCTGTTCGGGATCTCGCTCGCTCAAGAGGACCACCCGGCCTATCCCGGATGGCCGCTCGGCGCGTTGTTTGCGGCGTTCGCCTTCGTCGTCGTCCGCGACATCGCCGAGTCAGCGTCGCGCCGCACTGATGGCGACTCTCTCACCTCGGTCCTGATCGCGGTCGCGGCGCTCGCGCTCGCCGGACTTTCGATCGTCCTCCCACCGGTTGCGGTTGTCGCCTTCATCGGCCTGGTCTGGATCTGGTTTGGTCGCCGGCGCAAGGCATCGCGCAAGTACGAGGGCCTCAGGACCCTGAGGTGACAGCGAGCCGCAAGCTCGTCCTCTGCGTCGTCGATTCCCTGCGCACGGACATGCTCATCGCCGCGGCCGATGACGGCGTCGCGCCAACGTTCGCGACGCTGCTCGAGCGCGGCTCGCTGATCGGCGACTGCGTCAGCGCGTTTCCCTCGGTGACACCGGTCTGCTGCTCGGAGATCGTCACCGGCGCCGGTCCCGATCGGCATTGGATCAGCGCGATGAATTGGTATCACCGCACCGAGCGGCGCTACGTCGAGTACGGCAGCTCGTTCGAGGCAACCCGCGCCTTTGGGCTCTTTCGATCGCTCTACGACACGGTCTACAACATGAACATGGCCCACCTCTCCCACGAGGTGGAGACCGTGTTCGAACGACTCGGCGACGCCGGGCTGCGCACGGCCTGCACCCCGTTTCTGATCTATCGAGGGCGCACCCGCCATGAGCTCGGCCTCGAGGGCCTGCTGCGTCGCGTCGCGGTCGCCGCCAGCTTCCGGCACGCGACCTGGGGCCCCGACGAGCTCTTCTACGGAGAGCTCTACTCGAGCCGCCGTGTTCCCTGCAAGCCGACCCTGGCCAGGCCCGGCACCCGGGACGAGTACTCAGCCTGCGTCGCGCATGAGCTCGTCGAACACGACCTCTACGACTTCCTGCTGTTCTCGCTGCCCGACAATGATTATCACTCCCACAAGCACGGCCCCGAGGCGCAGCTCGAGTCGATAGCCCGCGCCGACGACGCGCTCGCCGAGCTCGTCGGCGCCGCCGGCGGCCTCGATCAGTTCCTTGATGACCACGCGGTGATCGTGGTCGCCGATCACGCCCAGACTCGGGTCGAGCGGGAGCTCTCGCTGGACCGCGTGCTGGGATCGGAGTGGCGCGTGCTGCGGCCCAACGACGAGCGCCCCGAGAACGCCGAGCTGGCAATCTCGCCGACCTCGCGCGCCGCCGGCGTATACGTGCTGCTCGAAGGCCGCAAGGCCCAGCGCGCCCACGCAGCGGTCCGCACCCGCCTCAACCGCCTGGACGGCGTCGATCTGATCGCATGGCTCGCGCGCGCCGACGGCGGTGCGGTCGAGCGTCCAGACCCGGGCCCGCCCGCGGATGCACACGAAGCTGTGGTCCAGCGTGATGGCGCCGAGCTGCGATTTCGCCCCGGCTCTCAGGTGCGCGACCGCCGTGGCGTCGGCTGGGACCTGAGCGGTGAGATCGCGGCGCTCGATGCGGCGATCGACGGCGACCGCTTCGACTCCGAAAGCTACCCCGACGCGCTCTCGCGCCTGTGGAGCGCGCTTGCGGCCCCGCATGGCGCCGACATCCTCGTCTCCGCCACGCTCGACTACGAGTTCGTCGACTGGGGCGGCCTCACCCATTGCCCCGGAGGCAGCCACGGCTCGCTTCACGCCGGCGACTCGCTCGGCCCGCTGCTGCTTTGCGGCTTCGACGCGGACATCGCGACGAGGCGCGAGCAATGGGCATTGCGCGATGTGGCCGAGCTCGTGCTCGGCCATTTCGGGATCGACACGCCCGCCGCCGCCGAAGACATCGACCGAGACCCCGAGACGGTGCGGTGAGCGAGGGAATCGCTCGCCGGCTCCATCTCGGTTCGCGCGAGCGGGCCAACTGGGTGCAGCTGGTCAAGTTCGGCGTCGTTGGGCTCTCGGGCTACGCGATCAATCTCGCCGTTTTCGCGCTGCTCACCGGAGCCGTCTCGGTGCATCACATTCCCGCGGCGATCGTTGCCTTCTGCATTGCCGTCAGCAACAACTTCTGGTGGAACCGTGAGTGGACCTTCGACGCCGCCGACGGCCACGCCGGGTTTCAGGCCGCACGCTTCTTCGCCGTCAGCATCGTCGGCCTCGGCTTCAACCTCGGCCTGCTCGAGCTGCTCGTCACCCGCGCCGAGTTGGCAGAGCTGCCGGCACAGGCTCTGGCCGTGGCGATGGCGATGCCGGTCAACTTCGTTGGCAACAAGCTGTGGACGTTCGGCCCAAGCTGACGCTGGCGGCGGCGTTGGCGCTCGCCCTGGCTTTGGCGGCGCCCGCCCACGGCGCCCAGACACCGCCTCCGACGGCCGGGTCCACCGACGCCGAGCTCGTCGCGCCCGACTTCCTGCCCCCTACCCCAGAGGGTTACGAGATCACTGCCAAGGAGGCGATCGCCGTCGCCGACGGTGATTCCAAGGTGGTCGAGCAGTCTGCGATTCACGGCCGTCTGACGAGCGCAGTCCAAACTGATGACAACACCGTGTGGCAGGTCGGCTACAAGGCCGACGGTCGCGAGGTCGTCCAGGTCAAGGTCGACGGCATCACCGGTTCGGTCCGCGAATCGTGGACGGGCGACCAGGTTGCCTGGCCGATGGCTCGTGGCTACGAGGGCCAGTTCGGCCATGTTCTCAACGCGCCCTACGTCTGGATCCCGATGGCGCTGATATTCCTCCTCGGTCTGGTCGACCGACACCGCCCGCTACGAGTCGCCCACCTCGATTTGGTGGCGTTGCTCGCGTTCGGGATCTCGCAGATCTACTTCAACGATGCCGAGATCGGTGTCTCGGTGCCGCTCGTCTATCCGTTGCTCGTGTACCTGCTTGCCCGCATGCTTTGGCTCGGTTTTCACGGCGGCGCAGGGCTGCGGCCGAGCGCTCCCACGACCTGGCTCGTGATCGCGGCGGTTGCCCTGATCGCCTTCCGGATAACGATCAACGTCGCCGACTCAGGAGTGATCGACGTCGGTTATGCGGGCACGATCGGCGCCGACAAGGTGATCGCCGGCGAGCCGATATATGGCGAAGGCCAGTTTCCCGATGACAACCGCTTCGGTGACACCTACGGGCCCGTCAACTACTACGCCTATGTCCCCTTCGAGCTGGCGTTGCCGTGGAGCGGCCAGTGGGACGAACTCGCGGCCTCGCACGCGGCCGCGATCGGCTTCGACCTCGCAACCGTGCTCGGGCTCTTCGTCTGTTGTGCGCGCCTGCGGCCGGGCCCGCAAGGCCGCCGGCTGGGGGTGATCGCGGCCTTTGCCTGGCTCGCCTACCCCTACACCGCCTTCGCCTTGCAGTCGAACTCCAACGACGCCCTGATCGCCGCTCTCGTCGTCTGGGCGCTGGCCTTGTTCGCGCGACCTGTGGCCCGCGGCGCTCTTCTCGCACTCGCGGTGATGGCCAAGTTCGCGCCGCTGGTGCTGGTGCCGCTTATGGCTGCCGGCGAGCGCGGGCTGCTCGACCGCTGGAGGCCCGCTGACACCGCCGCCTCGCGCCGGCGTTTGCTGCTCCCAGTCGCAGGCTTCAGCGCCGCGTTTGCCGCAGTCGTGGCCCTGATGCTCGTTCACCCGGCGATCGACCCGGGCCTGGGTACGTTCTTCGATCGCACCGTCGTCAGCCAGATCGATCGCAGCTCACCATTCAGCCTCTGGGGGCAGGTCGCTGGGATCGAGTGGCTGCAGACGACCATTCTTGCCGCCTCGGCAGTGCTCGCCGTGGTCGTGTCGTTCGTGCCACGACGACGCTCCTTGTCCCAGGTTGCTGCTCTAGCCGCCGCGGTGGTCATCTGCCTCCAGCTCTCAGTCGACCACTGGTTCTATCTCTACATCCCATGGTTCCTCGCGCCGCTACTCGTCGCCCTGATCGCGATCGACTCGGCGGACAAACGCGAAGCGCCCGGCCTCGACGGTTAGCTGTTGCGGGCGGGTCATCGGTTTGCCAGAGTTCGCACCTGCGGGGGGTTCAGCTACCGGAATGGGTCACGTGTTCAAGCGCGCTTTTTTCGTCTGCATATGCGTTCTCGCCGCCTGTTCTGCCCAGGCTGCCGCCGCCAAGCCCAAGCTCGCGCTGAAGTCGGTTTCAGCTCCTCCCGCGAGTGCCAAGGTGGGCGACACCTTCGAGGTGCAGGTGAGGATTTCCAATCGCGGTTCGAAGGCGGTCAAGACACGCCTGCGATTGACCCTCCGCACGGAGCCGACGGCGTTCCCCGCGGTCGTGCTCTCCACCGCCAACTTCAGGATCCGGGCGGGCCGCCACCCGCTCGTCGAGCTAATGCTGACCGTGCCGCCCGGTGCGGGGGGTCCGCCGAGCAACGCAGAGTCCTACGCAGCGGGCGAGTACTTCCTGGTCGCATGCGTGCGAAAACGCGGCCTCGAGGGCCGCAAGCGCTGCCGAGCGGCGGATTCGACGATCTCGATCGAGCCAGAGGTGGGGGGTCAGCCAACGCCCCCCGGGCCCGATCCTGAATACACGCCTGGCTCGCGCACGCTCGATGACTACTTCCAGCAATGGCTCTACGGGACCGAGAAGCCGACGATCACACCCGAGACCTTCTAGTCCGGGCAGGGTTCGAGCACCTGCTGGATCGAGCTGGCGAGCCCGTCGGCGCCGAGCTCGATGACGACGGCGTTGACCCAGAGGTCGGTGTCGGCCGTCGTGAAGCGGATCGCCATCTGCGTGCGAAAGCCCTCCAGCGCCTGTTCCCAGCGGACGCCGAGAACGCTGTCGCGCGAACCGGTCATGCCGACGTCGGAGATGAACGCCGTGCCCTTGGGCAACACCCGCGCGTCGGCGGTCGGGACATGCGTGTGCGTGCCGACGACGGCGCCGACGCGGCCGTCGAGATGCCAGCCCATCGCCACCTTCTCCGAGGTGACCTCGGCGTGGAAGTCGACGAAGATCGCGTCGGCGCGCCCCTCGAGGCGGTCGAGCAGGACCTCTGATTCTGCGAACGGCGAGCGCGCAGCGCGCAGCTGGACCTGGCCGATCAGGTTGATCACGGCGACGCGAACGCCCGCGACCTCGACGATCGTGTGCCCCTTGCCGGGGTTGGCGCTCATGAAGTTCGACGGTCGAACAACGCGATCGGACTGGTCGAGGTAGTCGAAGACGTCGCGATGGCGAAAGGCATGGTTGCCGAGCGTGATCACGTCGGTGCCCATCGAGAACAGGTCCTTTGCCGTCGACTCCGTGATCCCGAGGCCGCCGGCGGAGTTCTCGCCATTGACGATGACGAGATCGGGCTCGTGGCGCTCGAGTAGCCCGGGCATCGCTCGAGCGAGCCCGGCGCGCCCGGGCTTGCCGACGACGTCACCCACGAACAGGACCTTCATCGTCAGGAGCGTAGTCCCCGCTCATTTGGAGCCCTGAACGTGGGTCCCCGCCGCACGCGGGTGACGCCTGGAAAGCGCCGCACGCAGCCGCCCACCCGCATCAGGCCCTCTAGGGTTCCCGCGGTGAGCGACGCGCTGCAGACCGCCCGGGTGATCGAGGCGCGCGACATCGGCAAGAGCTTCGGCGACCGCGCCGCGCTTCGCAGCGTTTCCTTCGAGGCCAAGGCGGGGGAGCTACTCGCCGTGATCGGGCCCAACGGCGCGGGCAAGACGACGCTGCTCTCGATCCTCGCCGGCATCCAGGAGGCCGACACGGGGACGCTCGATGTTGCCGGCGAGGTCGGCTGGGTGCCACAGCAGGCCGCGCTGTATCGCCGGCTCACGGTCGCGGAGAACCTGCGCCTGTTCGCCCACCTCGAGCAGGTCGAAGACGTCGACGCGAGCGTAGAGCGAATGCTCGAGCAAACCGCGTTGTGGGAGCGGCGCGACGACCAGGTGGCGACGCTGTCGGGTGGCAACCAACAGCGCGTCAACATCGCCATCGGCCTGCTCACCGCGCCCACAGTGCTGCTTCTGGACGAACCCTCGACTGGACTCGATCCGCGTCAGCGCGAGCGCCTGTGGGAGTTCGTGCTCGGCCTCGCCGGCGCCGGCACGACCGTGATCTACACGACCCACAACCTGCTCGAGGCTGAGCGCTATGGCAGTCGCGTCCTCGTGCTCGCCGACGGCGAGCGGCTCTTCGACGGCACCGCCGCCGAGCTCCATGCCGCCGTCTCAGATTCCGCCACGCGCGACTTCGAGCGAGCCTTCGTCAGCTTCCTGCGGGAGCGCGGGCATTGATGCGGGAGCGCCGGGCATTGAAGCGCGGGCGTCGCTGATGCGCTGGTTGTTGCTCAAGGATCTCCAGATCCTGCGCCGATCGCCGCTGATCGTTGCCCTCTTGATCGCCTACCCGGTCGCGCTCGGGGTGCTGATCGGCTTCGCGCTCTCGGGCGACGACTCGCGCCCCCGCGTCGCCTTCCTCAACGAGATCCCCGCCGACGAGCAGTTTCAGATCGGCGGCGACGAGGAGGGCATCGACCGCGGTCTCGCCCGCGAGCAGCTCTGCGAGCGCGTCCAGTGCATCGACGTCGAGACTCGCGCCGAGGCCGAACAACAGGTCGAGGACGGCGACGTGCTCGCCGCGCTGATCCTGCCCGAGGATCTGCTCGACGAGATCGAGTCGCTGGCAAGCTTGAACCCGCAGGAGCCGCAGGTCGAGGTCCTCGTCAACGAGGACGATCCGGTCAAGGCGAGCCTCGTCGACGACCGGATCCAAGCGCTGATCACCGAGGCCAACCTGATCCTCTCCCAGCGGATCTCAGACGAGGCCGCCACCTACCTCGACCTGCTGATCGACGGTGGCCGCTTCGATCTGCCGCTGATCGGCGACTTCGACGTACTCGGCCTCGTCAAGTCGGGCGCGATCCTGAACGCGGTCAGCGACCAGCTCCCCCCCGGCAGCGATGCCCGCGATGCGCTCAAGCAGGTGATCCGCTTCGCTCGCCTCGCTCAGGAGAACCTCGATTTTGCGCTTCCCCTGCTCGGCGCCGTGGCCGAGCCGATCTCGGTCGACAAGACGGTGGTCTCGGGCGACAGCCCGGCGCTGGACACCTTCGCGATCGCAGTTGCCGCGACGGTGACGCTGATGTTCGTCACGGTCCTGCTCGTCGCCGGCGCGCTCGCGCTCGAACGCGAGGAGAACGCATTCGCCCGCATCACCCGCGGCGCGGTCGGCCGCACGGGACTGCTCGCCGAGAAGGTCCTGCTCGGGATCGTCGCTTCCTTCGCCGTCACGCTGCTCTTGCTCGCGGCGCTGACGGCGCTCGTTTCGATCGACTGGTCGCGGGCGCCGCTGATCGCGCTTGCGATCCTGGCTGCGGGAGGTGCGTTCGCGGCATTCGGCGCTGCCATCGGTGGCTCCGCGAGGGAAGTGCGAGCCAGCTCGCTGCTGGCGTTCATGGTCTCGTTGCCGATCGCCTTCCTCTCGCTGGTGCCGTCGGGAACGGTCAGCGGTGGCGTCTACCAGGCGATCGAGATCGCCCGGGCGCTGTTTCCGTTCGACCCCGCACTCGACGCCATGCAGGGAGCGCTCGACTCGGCCGGCCCAGACATCCTCGTGCCGCTGTTGCATTGCGCCGCGATCGTGGTCGTCTACGGTGCGCTCGCGCGCCTGGCGCTGCGGCGTTTTGCCTGAGCCCAAGCGGGGCATAGGGTGGGCGAAAGGCCTCTCCGGAGGCGCCAGGTACTAGCCAAACCGCGAGGAGGAAAAGATGTCGGACAACGTCGATATCGCAAGGGCCGCCTATGAGGCGTTCGGCAGCGGTGACATGGAGACTCTCGCCGGGCTGTTCGCCGAGGACGCTGATTGGGTGACTTCGGATGAGCTGCCGCTCGGGGGGACTACCACGGGCCGCGATGCGATCATGGCCAACTTCGGTCAGATCCCGAACTACTGGTCGGCTTTCTCAGTCGAGCCAGAGGAGTTCCTCGATGCCGGAGATTGGGTGGCCGTGCGCGGGACGCAACGAGCGGCGGGCGAGGGAGGGAGCTTCGACGCTCCGTTTGCTCACCTGTTGAAGTTCAGTGACGGCAAGGTCGTTCATGGCGAGTTCTACGGCGACAGCGCCAAAGCGAAGGCGGCGCTCGGCTGAGCGACCACGAGGCAAAGCCCGAGGATCTACCCCCGCTCGAGCTGCGGAAGCTGCGCGACCTCGATGTCGCGCGTCCGGATGGCGACGATCGCGCTTCCTACGTCTCCTCGGCTTCGGCCGTCGCTCGGCGGGGCGACTTCATCTACGTGATCGGCGACGACGAGCTCAACCTCGCAGTGTTCACGGTCTCGACGCCCGAACCTGGCGAGTTGCGTCGTGTGTTGCCGGGGGAGCTGTCCGCGGACGCCGGCGAGCGCAGCCGCGAGAAGCCCGACATCGAGGCGTTGACTGCCCTGCCGCCGTTCCAGAGCGAGCCGTACGGTGGCCTGCTCGGGCTCGGCTCGGGTTCGAAGAAGAGCCGCGATCGTGGCTTCTTCTGGTCGCTTGCCGCCGACGGCTCGCTCGCCGGCGACCCGCGCACGATCGACCTCGAACCGCTCTACACGCTCCTGCGCCGCGACATCGCCGAGCTCAACATCGAAGGAGCAGCGATCCTCGGCGACGCCTTCTGGTTGTTTCAGCGCGGCAACGGCGCCGAGGGGGAGAACTTGGTCGTCGAGCTTGCCCTCGACGAGGTCATGGAATCGCTTGCCGGCGACCTTGCGATCGACCCCGGTGAGCTGCGCGCGGTGCGCAGCTACGAGCTCGGTGAGCTCGACGGCACGGGCCTGTGTTTCAGCGACGCAACGGCGCTCGACGACGACACGATCGTCTTCACCGCCTCGGCCGAGGTCGCCGAGGGGCCGGACGAAGGCACGATCCGCGGCTCGGTCGTCGGCGCGATCGAGATCTCGGGCGAAGTCCGGCGCCTGCGCACGATCGACCGCGAGTGGAAGGTCGAGGGCGTGCACGCGACGATCGACACCGGCGTCGTCGATTTCGTCTTCGTCTGCGATCAGGATGCCGACGAGGCCTCGCCTTTGCTGAGCGCGACGATGCCGCTCGCCGAAGGGCTCGAGGGCCCGCAGCCCTAGAATCTCGTAGGTGAGTTTCCCAGCCACGCGCATGCGGCGCCTGCGCCGCACCAGCGCATTGCGCGACCTCGTCAGCGAGACCGAGCTCTCGCCGCGGCGCCTGATTCAGCCGCTGTTCGTGGTCTCGGGCGAGAGCGTGCGCGAACCGGTCGAGTCGATGCCAGGGGTCGAGCGCTTCTCGATCAACGAGCTCGTCGGCGAGGCGGCCGAGCTGCTCGCCGTGGGCGTCGAGGCCTTGATCCTCTTCGGGATCCCATCGGCCAAGGACGAGACCGCCGCCGGCGCCTATGACGACGAGGGAGTGATCCAGATGGCGGTGCGGGCGCTCAAAGGCGCGCACCCCGAGCTCACCGTGATCACCGACGTCTGCCTCTGCGAATACACCGACCACGGCCACTGTGGCTTCGTTCGCGACGGCGAGGTCGATAACGACATCACGCTCGAGCTGCTTGCGAAGACCGCGATCTCCCACGCCGAGGCCGGCGCCGACGTGGTCGCACCAAGCGACATGATGGACGGGCGCGTCGGCATGATCCGCCACCAACTCGACGAGGAAGGCCACTCCGAACTGCCGATCATCGCCTACTCGGCCAAGTACGCCTCCGCCTTCTATGGCCCCTTCCGAGAGGCGGCTGAGTCGACTCCCGAGTTCGGCGACCGCCGCGGGTACCAGATGAATCCCGCGAATGTGCGCGAGGCGCTGCGAGAGGTCCGCCTCGATGTCGAGGAGGGCGCCGACATGGTCATGGTCAAGCCCGCACTCCCCTATCTCGACGTGATCCGCGCCATCCGCGACGACATCGACCTGCCGATCGCCGCCTACCAGGTCTCGGGTGAGTACTCGATGCTCAAGGCAGCGTCGGCAAACGGCTGGATCGACGAGCGCGCCGCCGCGCTCGAGGCGCTGACCGCGATCCGCCGCGCCGGCGCCGACGTCATCTTCACCTACTACGCCAAGGAGGTGGCGGGGTGGCTTCGCTGAACATGGCGCAGCCGAAGGTGCGCTCGCGAAAGGACGGTGCCGCGATCGCTCTCGACGACACCGACAAGCGGCTGATGAACCTGCTGCAGTCGGCCTTCCCGCTCGACCCGCAGCCGTACCGCGTGCTCGCCGTGGAGGCAGAGCTCGACCTCGACGAGCTGATGGCACGCACGCAGCGGCTCGTAAGCGAGCGGATCATCCGCGAGATAACGCCGATCTTCGACACCAGGGCGTTGGGCTACGAATCGATGCTCGTCGCCGCAAAGGTCGATTCTGCGAACCCACATCGCGCGGCGAAGATCATCAACTCGCACCCCGGCGTCTCCCACAACTACCTGCGTACCCACGAGTTCAACCTCTGGTTCACGATCGCCACCCCGCCCGACTCCGAGCTCGGCCTGCAGGGGACGCTCGAGGTGCTGCAGCGGCTCACCGGAGCCGAATCGATCCGCCAGCTGCCGACTCTGAAGTTGTTCAAGATCAACATGAACCTGGAGATGGAGAAGGGCACGGAGGCGCTCGCCGCCGTCGCCGAGGTTGGGACGCCGCGCGAGCTCGATGCCCAGCCATACGACGACACCGACATTGCCGTGATCAAGGCGCTTCAGGGCCCGATGGCGGTTGTCGACCGCCCCTACGACGCCGCCGCCGCCGAGGCTCAGATGTCCACCGACGAGCTGCTCACCCACCTCGGCGCCATGGTCGAACGCAAGATCTTGCGCCGCGTCGCCGCGATCCTCTTTCATCGCCGCGCCGGCTTCTCGGCCAACGGCATGGGCGTGTGGAAGGTGCCCGCCGAGAAGATCCTCGAGGTCGGCACGCAGATGTCAGCCGTCCGTGGGATCTCGCATTGCTACGAGCGCCCCACGTACGAGGACTGGCCCTACTCGGTGTTCACCATGGCCCACGGTCGCTCGAAGTCAGAATGCGACGCGATCCTCGACTCGATCGCCGCCGAGCACGGTCTCCACGGTGAAGACCGTGCCACGCTCTACTCCTCGACCGAGTTCAAGAAGATCCGGCTGCACTACTTCACCGACGAGTACGCGGAGTGGGAGGCAGAGCATGCTGCCCGTTAGTGGATACCGACACCTCTGAAGCCCTCTTTCGCCGCGCCGTGGACCTGCTCCCGGGGGGCGTCAACTCGCCGGTGCGCGCGATGCGCGCGATCGGCCGCGAGCACCCGATCTTCGTCGAGCGTGGCGAGGGCTGCGACCTCGTCGATGTCGACGGCAACCGCTACATCGACTGGGTTTGCTCCTGGGGCCCCCTGATCCTCGGCCATGCCGACCCCGGTGTGCTGGAGGCGGTTCAGGCGGCAGCGGCCCGGGGCACCAGCTTCGGCGCTCCGACCGAGGGCGAGGTCGAGCTCGCGGCGGAGGTCTGCGACCGCTTCGACTCGGTCGAGATGCTGCGGATGGTCAGCTCGGGCACCGAGGCCGCGATGAGCGCGGTCCGCCTTGCCCGAGCCGCCACGGGGCGCGAGAAGCTGATCAAGTTCGCAGGCGCTTACCACGGCCACGTCGACGGCCTGCTCGCCGAGGGCGGTTCGGGCCTTGCGACCCAGGGCATCCCGGCGAGCCCGGGCGTGACGGCCTCCCAGGCGGCGGCGACGATCGTCGTCGCCTGGAACGAGATCGACGCCGTCCGCAGCGCCCTCGAAGCACATGAGATAGCGGCGGTCCTGGCCGAGCCCTTGCCGGCGAACATGGGGCTTGTGCCACCGCGTGACGGCTTTCTCGCCGAGCTGCGCGAGCTCGCAACCGAGCATGGGGCACTGCTGGTTCTCGACGAGGTGATCTCGGGCTTTCGTGTCGCCCGTGGCGGCGCCCAGGAGCTGTACGGCGCCGAAGCCGACATCACCGTCTTGGGCAAGGTCATCGGCGGCGGCCTTCCCGCCGCCGCTTACGGCGGTTCGCGCGAGTTGATGCAACGGGTCGCGCCGGCCGGCGACGTCTACCAGGCTGGAACGCTGTCGGGCAACCCGCTCGCGGTCGCTGCCGGGCGGGCGACCCTGGCACGCCTCGACTCGACCGCCTATGAGCGCCTCGGCGAGCTCAGCGAGCGCCTCGCGACAGGGCTGCGTGCCGCCGCAGGCGACCGCCGGGTCAGCGTCGTCTCGGCACCCGGACTCGTAACCCCATTCTTCTCACCCGAGCCTCCGCGGGACTTCGCTGCTGCGACCGCCTGCGATCTCGGCGCATACGGGCGCTTCGCCCGCGCTCTGCTCGACCGCGGCGTCTATCCGCCGGCCTCCCAGTTCGAAGCCTGGTTCGTCTCCCTCGCCCACGACGAGGCGGCGATCGACCGCACCTGCGACGCGGCGGCTGAGGCATTCGCCGCGAGCGAGGGCAGCGATGGCTGATCCGGCCGACGCCCTGGCCGCGCTCGCCGCCGAACTGCGCGCCGAGGATTCCGTGGTGAGCCCACACGTCGTCGACGTCGACGACTTGCCGGCGCTCGGCCTGCTCGCCGCGGCCGGTCCCAGGGCCGCGGCCGATCGCGCGGCCTATGCGCTCGTGGTCGAGTCCGTGCGCGAGGGCTATCTCCTCCACTCCGCGGACGGCCGCGGCGGCGGCGGCGCCGACGACGACCTCGCCCTGCTGGCCGGCGACTACCTCTACGCCCTCGGCCTCGAGCGGCTCGCGGCGCTCGGTGACCTCGAGGCGGTGCGCGAGCTCTCAGATCTGATCAGCCTCGCCGCCCAGGTTCATGACCGAAATGGCCTCAGCGAATCCACCAAGGTCACGGTCGCAGTGCTCTGGCT
>JBKJXG010000339.1:0-5260 GCA_046716525.1 Solirubrobacterales bacterium | reverse complement strand
TCGGCCATCAGCGCGTAGCTCTTCTCGGAGACGACCGGTTCGAGGATGACTCGTCGGGGATCCATCACTCGCCCGCCTTCTCGCCGCCGCGCTTGACGTCGCCGAGCTTTGCCTCGAGCACCTCGAGTGCCGCCGGCGAAACGATCATCGAAGCGTGCCCGAGGACATCGGCGACGCCGATCGCAGACGCCGGGCGCACCGTGACCTTCTGCAGGTTGCGAAAGCTCATCACGACCCCGCCCTCCTCGGCGTCGACGACGACCAGGGTCGGGCCCTTGGGGCCCCACTTGGTCAGGGCGTCGAAGGCGGTCTTGGTCGAGGGAGTGTCGTATCCCGAAGCATCGATGACGGCGATGCTGTCGCGCGCGGCGTGCACTGACAGGGCCGAGCGCAGGGCCCGGCGGCGTGCCTTGCGATTGACCTTGAAGGTGTGGCTGCGCGGCTTGGGGCCGAAGGCGACGCCGCCGCCGCGGCGATGCGGCACGCTCAGCGCGCCGGCGCGGGCGCGGCCCGTGCCCTTCTGGTTCCAGGCCTTTGCGGTGGTCATCGAGACCTCGCCGCGACCGAGGGTCGAGGCGGTGCCACGACGCTTGGCGGCGAGATCGGCGCGCGCTGCCTCGTGTACGAGGCTCTCGTGAAAGTCCTCGCCGAAGACGGCGGCGGGCAGCTCGGTCTTCGCCTGCTTGCCCAGGGTCGTCGCTTTGATCGCCTTCTCAGCCATCACTGCGCACCTCCACTGTGCCGCCCTTGGGGCCGGGCACCGCGCCGCGCAGCAACAGCAGGTGGCGCTCGGCGTCGACCTGGAAGACCTCGAGGCCCTTCTGGGTGATGCGCTTGCCGCCCATGCGGCCGGGCATCTTGGTGCCCTTGAAGACGCGGGCCGGGTCGGCGCTGGCGCCGATCGAACCGGGGGCGCGGACGTTGTGGGAGCCGTGTGAGACCGGTCCGCGGCTGAAGTTGTGACGCTTGATCGTGCCCTGAAAGCCCTTGCCGATCGCCTTGGCCGAAACCTTGACGCGCTGGCCTGGCTCGAACTGCTCAACCGACATCGCCTCGCCGACCAGGGCCTCCGGCGCCTCGTCGCGAAACTCGATCAAGCGGCTCATCGTCGGATTGGCGGCGCCGACCTTCTTCAGGTTGCCGAGCGCCGGCTTGTTCAGCTTCTTCTCAGCCATTGGGATCGCCGCGAGCTGCACGGCGGAATAGCCGTCGCGGTCGGGTGTACGTACCGCGGAGACGACGTTCGGGTGTGCCTCGATCACGGTCACAGGCACACGGGTGCCGTCCTCGGTGAAGACCTGAGTCATTCCGACCTTGGTGCCGACGATCGCTGCCATCCTCGCGGCCTACTCGCCTTAGATCTTGATCTCGATGTCCACGCCCGCCGGGAGTGCATCCAGGCGCTGCAGGGAATCGATCGTCTTTGGCGTTGGCTGGTGGATGTCGATCAGCCGCTTGTGGGTGCGGATCTCGAAATGCTCGCGTGAGTCCTTGTCCTTGAACGGGGAGCGGATCACGCAGTAGATGTTGCGCTCGGTCGGCAGCGGCACCGGCCCCGACACGGAGGCGCCGGTGCGGGTCGCGGTCTCGACGATCTCGCGCGCAGCGCGATCGATGGCGTCATGGTCATACGCCTTCAGCCTGATCCGGATTTTGCTTGTCGCGAGAGTTGCCACTGATCTTTCTTGATTGGTCGTCGGCGCAAAAGGGGCGCCGCCCCGTGTGGGTGGGGCGCCGCCCCGGTCGTATCCAAAAAAACAACTGAATGAGCCGCCGACGGCGGCTCACCTACGCGTGCTACTCGAGGACTTCGGTCACAACCCCGGAGCCGACCGTGCGGCCACCCTCGCGGATCGCGAAGCGAAGACCCGGATCCATGGCGATCGGGTTGATCAACTCGATCGTCATCTCGACGTTGTCGCCGGGCATCACCATCTCCGTGCCCTCGGGCAGGTTGGAGACGCCGGTGACGTCCGTCGTACGGAAGTAGAACTGCGGGCGGTATCCCGAGAAGAACGGCGTGTGACGGCCGCCCTCCTCCTTCTTCAGGCAGTACACCTCGGACTTGAACTTCGTGTGCGGGGTGATCGAACCGGGCTTGGCGAGAACCTGGCCACGCTCGATCTCCTCGCGCTTGGTGCCTCGCAGCAGGCAGCCGGCGTTGTCGCCGGCCTGGCCCTGGTCGAGGTCCTTGTGGAACATCTGCACGCCGGTGACGATCGTCTTCTGCGTGTCTGAGATGCCGACGATCTCGACCTCGTCGCCGGTGTTGACGATGCCCTGCTCGATGCGCCCGGTGGCGACAGTGCCGCGGCCGGTGATCGTCATCACGTCTTCGACCGGCATCAAGAACGGCTTGTCGAGGTCGCGCACGGGCTCGGGGATGTAGCTGTCGAGCGCCTCGGCGAGCTCGAGGATGGCCTTCTTGCCGTCCTCGTCGCCCTCCAGCGCCTTCAGCGCCGAGCCCTTGATGATCGGTGTCTCGTCGCCGGGGAAGTCGTACTCGTTGAGCAGGTCCTTGACCTCTTCCTCGACGAGCTCGACGAGCTCGTCGTCGTCGACCATGTCGACCTTGTTGAGGAAGACGACGACGTAGGGCACGTTGACCTGGCGTGCGAGCAGGATGTGCTCGCGGGTCTGGGGCATGGGGCCGTCGGCCGCGGAGACGACGAGGATGGCGCCGTCCATCTGGGCGGCGCCCGTGATCATGTTCTTGACGTAGTCGGCGTGACCGGGACAGTCGACGTGGGCGTAGTGACGCGCCTCGGTCTGGTACTCGACGTGCGAGGTCGCGATCGTGATCCCGCGCTCCTTCTCCTCCGGGGCGTTGTCGATCTCCTCGAACGTCTTTGCCTCGGCGCCGCCCTGTTCGGCGAGCACCTTGGTGATCGCGGCGGTCAGCGTCGTCTTGCCGTGGTCGATGTGACCAATCGTGCCGACGTTTACGTGCGGCTTGCTGCGATCAAACTTTTCCGCCATTTGGTTACTCGTGCTCCTTCTTCTTTATTCCGTCTAGTTGGTTGTCTAAGTTTTTGGGTGGGGGTTGCGGCACGCTGCGAGCCCGGTATCGACCTGCGGTCGCCCGGGGCGCAACCGACTAAGGATTACAAACGCTTGCCTCGAACGCAGTCCCCCGTCGCTAGCCGGCCGCGACGGGCTCACCCTGCGAGCTCTCGACGATCTGCTCAGCGATGTTAGAAGGCACCTCTTCGTAGCGCTCGAACTGCATCGTGTAGGTCGCCCGGCCCTGGGTGGATGAGCGCACGTCGGTGGCGTAGCCGAACATCTCGCCGAGCGGCACGAAGGCATTGACCGCGAGCGCGTTGCCGCGCTGCTCTTGGCCCTGAACCTTGCCGCGACGACGCGAGAGATCGCCGATGACGTCGCCGAGGAACTCCTCGGGGGTGACCACCTCGACCGCCATCACGGGCTCCAGCAGCACCGGCTTTGCCTTGCGCGCGGCGTCTTGGACCGCCATCGAGCCGGCGATCTTGAACGCCATCTCGGAGGAGTCGACGTCGTGGTACGAGCCGTCGGTGAGCTCGACGCGGACGTCTACCACCGGGTAGCCGGCCTTGACGCCCGAGCCCAGCGCCTCCTCGATGCCCTGCTCGACCGCGGGGATGTACTCGCTCGGGATCGCGCCACCCTTGATCTTGTTGACGAAGTCGAAGCCCTCGCCCGGCGCCGGCTCGAGGCTGATGACGACATGGGCGAACTGGCCGCGACCGCCGGTCTGGCGCACGAAGCGGGAGACGACCTTCTCGACGCGCTGGCGCACGGTCTCGCGGTAGGCGACCTGCGGGCGGCCGACATTGGCGTCGACGTGGAACTCGCGCAAGAGGCGGTCGACGATGACCTCGAGGTGAAGCTCGCCCATGCCGTGGATCAGCGTCTGGCCGGTCTCCTCGTCGGTCTCGATGCGGAAGGTCGGATCCTCCTCTGCGAGACGGGCGAGCCCGCCGCCGAGCTTCTCTTGGTCGGACTTGGTCTTGGGCTCGATCGCGACCGCGATCACCGGCTCGGGGAAGACGATGTTCTCCAGCAGGACCGGCGAGTCGGGAGCGGAGAGCGTGTCGCCGGTGGACGTCTGCTTGAGGCCGACGCCGGCAACGATGTCGCCCGAATAGGCCTCCTCGATCTCCTCGCGGTGGTTGGCGTGCATCATCAGCAGCCGGCCGATGCGCTCGGTCTTTCCGTTGGTGGCGTTGAGCACGCGGCCACCGGCCGAGAGCTTGCCCGAGTAGACGCGAAAGTAAGTGAGCTTGCCGACGAACGGGTCGGACATGACCTTGAAGGCAAGCGCGGCGAAGGGCTGGGAGTCGTCGGGCGGGCGCTCGACCTCCTCGCCGACCTCGCCCTTGGCATTGGTCACGACCGCGCTCATCGGCGGCACCTCGAGCGGCGAGGGCAGCAGTTCGACGATCGCGTCGAGCAGCGGCTGTACGCCTTTGTTCTTGAAGGCCGAGCCGCAGAGGACGGGAGTCACCTTGAGATCGAGCGTCGCGCGGTGCAGCGACTTCGCGATCCGCTCGTGTGGAATCTCCTTCTCGTCGAGGTACATCTCCATCAGCTCGTCGTCGTAGTCGGCGCAGGCCTCGATCAGGTGGGTACGGGCCTCGTGCGCCGCGTCCGCGAGGTTGTCGGGGATGTCGGAGTACTCGAACTCGGTCCCGAGCTCGTCCTTCCACACCAGCGCCTTGTTCTCGATCAAGTCGACGACGCCGACGAAGGCATCCTCGGCCCCGATCGGAAGCTGGATCGGCAGCGGGTGGGCACCGAGGCGGTCGCGCATCGTCTCGACGGCGCGGTCGAAGTCGGCGCCGATGCGGTCCATCTTGTTGATGAAGGCGATCCGCGGCACCGCGTACTTGTCGGCCTGGCGCCAGACGGTCTCCGACTGAGGCTCGACGCCGGCGACCGAGTCGAAGACGGCGATGGCGCCATCGAGGACGCGCAGCGAGCGTTCGACCTCGACCGTGAAGTCGACGTGGCCGGGCGTGTCGATGATGTTGATGCGATGACCGTCCCACTCGCACGCCGTGGCGGCGGAGGTGATCGTGATCCCGCGCTCTTGCTCCTGCTCCATCCAGTCCATCACGGCAGCGCCCTCGTGGACCTCGCCCAGCTTGTGGGTGCGGCCGGTGTAGAACAGGATGCGCTCGGTCGTCGTCGTCTTACCGGCGTCGATGTGCGCCATGATCCCGATGTTGCGGGTCTTCTCGAGTGGGAATGAGCGTGGCATTTGTTTCGTAAGGTG
>JBKJXG010000338.1:0-11129 GCA_046716525.1 Solirubrobacterales bacterium | reverse complement strand
CGATCGGGTTGCGCAGCTCGTGGGCAGCGTTGGAGACGAAGTCACGCTCGGCGACCTGGCGCTGGAGCTCATCGGTGCGGTCGCTGACGACGGCGAGAACGGCATCCTCGGCCGGCAGCCGGCGGGCGTGGACCGAGTAAACGCGCTCGCCGACGCGAAGAACGTCGCTCTCGGCCACGGTGACCCGCGCCGCGCGACGAAGCCACGGGACCAGCGGCGCAATCGCACGCCCGTCGGAGTCGATCAGGTCCACCGCCGCCGCGTTGAAGAAGCGGACCTCACCGTCAGGCTGGACGACCATGACGGCGTCCGAGAGCGCCTCGAAGATCGCCGAGAGGCGGTCGCGCTCCTCGCGCAGGGCGCTGAACGTCTGGCGCAGCGCGCCGCGCATCGTCTCCAGGGCGCGACCGAGGTCGGTGATCTCGTCGCGGCCCCCAGGAGCTTGCAGCGGTTCGTCGAGATCGCCCTCGGAGATGCGTGCGGCGCTGTCGGCGAGACGCTTGATCCGCGAGGTGATCGCGCTGGCGATCAGGAACGAGATCAGGATCGCGACCGCCAGCCCCGCCGCGAGCGCGGTCAGGCGCTCGCTGCGCAGCTCGTCGATCGCCTCCTCGACCTGCGGCGAGGGGGTCGAACGCCCGAGCAGCGAACCGTCGATGCTGCCTTCGCGCAGGATCGGCACGGCGGCCAGCGCCACCCCACCGGGGAGCTCCTCGACGTAGCGGCCACCGATCAGCGACGCCGCAACCGCGCGCCGCGTCCCTGGCACGTCCGCCAGCGCGACCCCGCCGGAACGCTCCGGGCTCGTCAAGACGCCGTCGGAATCGAAGACCCAGACTGAGAAGCCCTCCTCGAGAATGCCCGCCAGCGTCGCTGCCGCCGCGCCCCCCGGGCGGGCGCCGATCTCGTCGGCAAGGCTGTCGGTCCGCCCCAGTGCGAGCTGCGTGAGCTCGTCGTCGACGGCCAATTCACGGCTGTCGGAGACCAGCAGATAGGCGAGCCCAAGCGCGATCAGGGCGACCGACGCAAAGGCGACTGCCAGATAGAGGCGGACGCCGAACGGCCTGCGGCGCACCGAACGCCTCGGACTTCGGGACATGCTGGGAATTATCTCCTGCCGGCGGACGGCCTCGAAGCAGGTCTGGACGCCGGGCTTCTACCCACGCAGAAGGAAGGCGACCCGGAAGCTGAGCGCTTCGAGGGCGAGCTGCTCGGAGACGTTGACCTGGAGGCGGCGGCGAGTCTCCATCACGAGCTCGGCACCACGACGGGCGCGCCGCGGGTCGAGCTCGGCTGCGTCGCGTTGCAGCTCGGCGACGCGGTCGCTGTTGAGGGCGAGCTCTGCGGCGCCGTCACCGACTGCGGCGAGATCGCGAAGCCAGGCGCCGAGCAGGGCGAGGCCGAGGTCGAGGGCCCCGGTGCGGGCGCGACGCGAGGCGCGCTTGGCCAACTCCTCAGCGGCGCGGGCGCGCTTGCGGGCGGGGGTCCGGAGCGCTCCGCGGCCCCCTCCTCCGCCTCGGCGGCGCGGGTGCGCACGCCGGCCGCGGCCAATTCTCCGGCCTGCTCGGCGGCAGTCGCCAGCGCCAGCCACGGCGCGTCTGCGAGCTCACCGGATCTGGCCGAGCGAGCCAGCTCCTCGACCGCGGCGCGCAGGGCGGAGCCCTCGGGTGCGAGGAGGAAGCGAGCGCGGTCGGCGTCGCCGCCACAAAGCCGCGACACGGCTCGGCGCTCGGTCGGATCACCGCCGGCTTCGAGGCGTGCCTCGATCGCCTCGGGCGCCAGACGCGCAAACGCCACCGTGCGACAGCGCGATCGCACGGTCTCGAGCAGCGCCTCGGGCTCGGCGCTGACGAGGATCAAGTGGGCGAAGGGGGGTGGCTCTTCCAGCGTCTTGAGCAAGGCGTTCTGGCTTTCCTCCGCCATCGCCTCGGCGACTTCGATGACGAAGACTCGATGCTCGCCCTCGAACGGCCGGTAGGCAACCGCTGAGATCACGCGCTCGCGAACCTCTTCGACCAGATGCTGGACGCCGGGCGGGCGCAGCCAGACGAGGTCCGGATGGGGCGACGGATCTGCGAGGGCGCGCCGGCGGGCATCGTCAGGGTCGGGGGCGCCATCGGCGAGCAGCTCCGCCGCCAGGGCGCGCGCAGCGGCCCGCTTGCCCGAGCCGGCCGGCCCCGCGAGAAGGTAGGCGTGAAAGGGGTCGGCGACGGCGCTCGCAAGGGCAAGCCGGGCGGCCGGCTGGTCGGCCGTAGCGGCGCTGATCGTGGCGGGGATCTCGGTGGCGGTGGTCATTTGGGTCCAAGCTCGATTGCCTCGAGCACCCGGGCATGCACTTCCGCCGGCTCGCCCGCTCCGTCCACCACCACGATCCGTTCGGAGTGACTCGCAGCCAGCTCGTCGTACGCAGCCGCCACCTCGCGCTGGAACTCGATCCCGCGTGCTTCGAAGCGATCGTCGCCGTCGCTCACGCCCTGCTCGAGGCGCTGCCGGCCTCGGCGCCAGGCCTCCTGCGCGTCGATGCGAATCAGCAGCGTCAGGTCCGGCACGCAGCCCCCGACGACGAGCGTGTTCATCTGCTCGACGAGCTCGCGCCCGATCTCGAGCGCGCTGCGACCCTTGTGCCCGGGTTCGTCGACGAACAGCTGTCCCAGTCTCTGTGCCTGATAGGCGACGGTCGAGTCGATGTAGCGATCACAGACGATGTCGCGGCCCTGATCCTTGGCGGGCTCGATCACCGTCGCGGCAAGCTGGGCGCGCGCAGCGCCGAAGAGCAGCAGCTCCGCACCGATCTGAAGCTCCAAGTCCGGCGCCTTGAGAATCGCGCGGATTCGTTCGCCCGCATCGGTGCCACCAGGCTCGCGCAACAGCAGTGTCTCGGGCCCGAGGGCCTCGGCCAGCAGCGCCGCTTGGGTCGTCTTGCCGGAGCGGTCGATGCCCTCGAGGCTGATGAACACGGGACCTCGGGCGCTTAGACCTAAGTCCGGGCCCGCTTGGTCCGAGCCGTCGTCGGCGCGGGCTTCTTCGGGCGCCTTCGCCCGCCGCCCTTGGCCGGCTGCGTCGAGGCGCCACCGCCGGCGCCAGCCGGCGCCGCGACCGCGCCTTCGTCGCCGGCCGCCTTGGCCTGCTCGCGAGCCTCCTTGGCGGCCTCACGCTCGGCACGCTTCTCGCGCATCTCGACCATCGTCGGGCAGTCGTCGTTGAGGCAGAGCTTCCACGGTCGCCCGGGTCCGCGCTTCTTCACCGTCAGCCGCGGGCGTTCGCCGCAGACCGAGCAGCGCTCTTCCAGGCGCCAGAGCTCGAAGAAACGCCCCGGCAGCGGACCGCTGACGCGACAGGAATCCGGGGACTCCGGGTCGTCGCGGTTCCAACCCTCGCAGCCGTACATGCGCTTGCCACCTTTGAGATCGATGATCCGCAGCCGGTTGGGCTCGCCGTTGGAGCGCTTGCGCCCCGCATCTTCACAGACCTTGCAGGGGCCGAGGAACTTGTCCTCGTCCATGCCCTCCCAGATCTGCTTGGCGAGATCCTCCTTCTTCTCCTCGAGCTCGGTCGTCGTCGTGTGCAGCATCTCGCGGCTGATCCGCACGACCTCGTCCTTGGAGGTTTCACCGGCGGCGATCTTGTCCATGTCGAGCTCGAGCTCGGCGGTCATCTCCGGCGTCGCCATCCGCGGCACGTACTCGTGAAAGGCCTTGTAGAGGGCGATCCCGGTCTCGGTGGGAATCGGTGGGTTGGCATAGGCGTAACCGCGGTCATAGAGCTTCTGGATGATGTCTGCTCGCGTCGCCTTGGTCCCGAGGCCGCGCTCCTCCATCAGCTCGATCAGCTTGCCCTGGCTGATCCGCGAGGGCGGCTGGGTTTCCTTGTCGACGATCCACGGCTCGCCGTCGAGCTCGAGGCTCTGGCCCTGCGCCAGCGCCGGGATCTCGTCGTCGGCGGAGCGAGCGTAGGTGTAGATCGAGGCATAGCCCGGGTCGACGACAACCGAGCCGCGGACGAAATACATCTCGGTGCCGGCCTCGATGTCGGCGCGCGTGGATTCCGTGATCATCGGCTCCGAGAAGGTGGCGAGGAAGCGCCGCACGACGAGCTCGTAGACACGTCGCTTCGGCCCCTCGAGAGCGTTCGGGTAGACCGCCTGGGTCGGGTAGATCGGCGGGTGGTCGGTGGTCTCCTTCTTGCCTCGCGTGGCGACGAGCTCGCCCTTGTCGAGCAGCCCCTTGGCGGCATCGAAGTCCGGAATGCGCACGAGGGAGGTGACCAGCTCGCGCGTGTTCAGCGACTTCGGATAGACCGTGTTGTCGGTGCGCGGGTACGAGATAAATCCGTCCATGTAGAGGTCTTCGGCGATCCGCATCGCCGCTGCGGGCGTGATCCCCAAGCGCGAGGACGCATCGGTCGTGAACGCGGGCGTGTTCACCGGCGTCGGCGGCTTGCGGGTGTTGCGCTTCGACGAGACCTCTTTGACGATTCCCGGGCTGGCGGTGCCGGCGAGCGCCGCGTCGGCTTCGGCCTTATCCCAGAACTTGTCGGTCGCGTGGTGGGCCTCGAAGCTGCCGTCGGGGTGCGAGAAGTTCGCAAGCAGCTCCCAGAACGGCTTGGCCACGTGGGCGCGGCGTTCGAGCTCGCGCTCGACGATCAGCGCCAGGGTCGGGCTCTGCACACGCCCTACCGAGAGGAAATTGGAGCCGAAACGGCGGCTCGCGAGCGAGACGGCTCGGGTCAGGGTCGCGCCCCAGATCAGGTCGATGTCCTGGCGCGCCGAGCCGGCGTAGGCGAGGTCGTAGGAGAGCTGGTCGAGGTTGGAGAAGGCGCGCTCGATCTCCTCCTTGGTCAGCGCCGAATAGCGGGCCCGCTCGACTGGAGGGCGGGCAGTGACCTCGGCCGCGGCGACGCCGGGGTTGACTTCGAGGATCTGCTGAAGCGCCTCGAGGCCGATCAGCTCGCCCTCGCGGTCATAGTCGGTGGCGATCACGATCGAGTCCGCTTCCTTGGCCAGCTTGCGCACCGCCTTGACCACGTTCTTGTCGGTCGGCTCGGGCACGAGCTCGGCGTCGATCAGCTCGTGAAGGTCGGTTTCCTGCCAGTTCGAATAGCCCTCGGGAAAGGCGACGCCCATGACGTGACCCTTGAGGCCGACGGTCATCTGCGGGCCGTTTTCGTCGGTCCAGGTATAGAACGGAACCTTGTATGTGGCGTCGTCGGACGCCTCGCCGCCACTGAGGATCTCGGCGATCTTCTTGGCGGAGTTGTTCTTCTCGGTGACGATCAGTCGCATTTCGGCGGCGAGAGTAGCAGGGGGTCAGTACGGCCCCACTAACTACTGAAGCCCCCGTTGCACCCCTATCCTCGCCCGCATGGCCGACTTGGTGATCTTCGATTGCGACGGCGTGCTGGTCGATTCCGAGCCGATCACATGCTCGGTGATGGCCGCCTGTCTGACGGAGATCGGCCTGCCGACGACGACCGAGCAGTGCATGCGCGACTACGTCGGCGGCTGGTGGCCCGATGTGGTCGTCGACGTCGAATCGAAGCTCGGACACGCCCTGCCCGACGGTTTCACCGAGCAGTACCGGGCACGCCAGAACGCCGCGTTGGCCGAGGGCGTGGAGCCGGTGGAAGGCGTCATCGAGATGCTCGACCGAATCCCCACCGCGATCTGCGTCGCCTCCAACGGCCCTCCGACGAAGATGGGGATCACACTCGCCTCGGCCGGTCTCGCCGAGCGCTTCGAGGGCCGGATCTTCAGCGCCACCGAAGTCGAACGCGGCAAGCCGGCGCCGGACTTGTTCCTGCACGCCGCCGCCAGCCTGGGCGTCGCGCCGCCGGTTTGTGCAGTGGTCGAAGACTCGGTGCTTGGAATTGAAGCCGCGCTCGCCGCGGGTATGGCCACTTACGGCTACACGGGCCACATCGCGGCCGATGAGCTCATCGCTGCCGGCGCGGTCGCCTTCGACTCGATGACCGCGCTCCCGGGCTTGCTGGGCTTCCAGCCGCCCCGCGCGACGCTCTAACCTCAGCCCTGTGCCCGCTCAGTCCTATCCAGGCAAGGAATGCGTCTGTCAGTACCGTCGCGGCATCTGCGATCAGAGCTGTGTTCGGGGCATGCTCGAGACTCCGTTCTACATCGCCTGCCTGCGACTCGCCGGCCGCGACTGCCTCGTCGTCGGCGGAGGCGAGATCGGCCTCGAGAAGGTCGAGGGGCTGCTCGCCTGCGATGGCACGGTGACCCTGGTCGCCCCCGACGCGAACGAGGCGCTGCGCGCCTATGCCGAAGAAGGCTCGATCACCTGGGAGCGCCGCGGGTATCAGACCGCTGACCTCGAGGGCAAGTTCCTCGCGATCGCCGCCACCGACGAAACCGACGTCAACATCGCCGTCTACGACGACGCCGAGCGGCGAGCGATGTTGGTCAACATCGTCGATGTCCCTTCGCTTTGCAACTTCATCCTGCCCGCGATCGTGCGCACCGGGCCACTGGCGATCGCGATCTCCACCGCCGGCGCCTCGCCTGCCCTCGCGAAGCGGATCAAGCGCGAGATCGCCGATGGCTTCGGTGAGCCCTACGCGCGGCTCGCGATACTGCTCAACGAGGCCCGTGGCTGGGCCAAGGCGACGCTGCCGACCTACCAGGACCGAAAGGCCTTCTTCGAGGAGATCGTCAACGGCGAGCCCGATCCGATCGAGTTGATCCGCGACGGCCGCGACAGCGAGGTCGTGGCGCTGATCGAGGCCGCAAAGCAACCGCACGGCGCCGTGGCTGCGGCGCCTCGAGACTGACCTCGTCCTCAGCGCTCAGCGGGCTGGGTAGGCTCGCACCGATGAAACAACGACAGCTCGGCGACAGCGACCTTCAGGTGTCCGAGATCTCGCTCGGCTCCTGGCTGACCTATTCGGGCGGCATCGCCCAAGATCAGACCAAGGCCTGCACCCGGGCCGCCTTCGATGCCGAGATCAACTTCTTCGACACCGCCAACGTCTACGGCACCGGCGCCGCCGAGGAAGCTTGGGGCGAGATCCTCAGCGACTACGACCGCAACTCCTACATCCTCGCGACCAAGGTCTACTTCCAGATGTCGGAGTCAGACCGCGGCCTCTCCGCCGAGCAGATCGCGAAGCAGATCGACGCCTCGCTGAAGCGGCTTCGCACCGATTACGTCGACCTCTACCAGTGTCACCGCTTCGACACCGAGACGCCGATCGAGGAGACGATGGAGGCACTGACCGCCGTCGTCGATTCGGGCAAGGCGCGCTACATCGGCTTCAGCGAGTGGACGCCGGAGCAGGTTCAGGCAGGCCTCGATGTCGCCGGCGCGGCCAAGTTCGTTTCCTCGCAGCCCCAGTACAACGCGATCTGGCGCGCGCCCGAGGCCGACGTGTTCGAGCTCTGCGCCGCCAGCGGGATCTCGCAGATCGTCTGGTCGCCGCTGGCCCAGGGCGTGCTCACCGGTAAGTACGAGCCGGGCGCGGCGCCCCCGCAGGACTCGCGCGCCGCCAACGAGGAGATGAGCGTCGCGATCGAGCGCTACATGAGCGACGAGGTGCTCGAGGCCGTGCAGCGGCTGAAGCCGATCGCCGACGACGCGGGGATCTCGATGACCCAGCTCGCGCTCGCCTGGGTCCTGCGCCGCGACGAGCTCGCCTCGGCGATCGTCGGCGCCTCACGCCCAGAGCAGGTTCACGCCAACGCCGAGGCCTCCGAGGTCGAGCTCTCAGACGACATCGTCGCCGCGATCGACGATGCGCTCGCCGACGTGGCGATCACCGAGCCGCGGCTAGCCGGATTCGCCGAGGAAGGCGTCAAGCACCGCTAGTAGCGTCAGCGCGCGATGGATAGTGCGCTGTCCGCGGTCTCGCTTGTGACCGCACACCTCGGCTCTCACGGGGGCCATCCGCTCAGCGGCCTCGTCGCCGACCTGGTTCTGCTTGCCGGGCCGGCGTTGCTCGTGGGCGCGGCCTGGCTCGTCGTGAATCGAATCGGCCGATGAGGTCGGCTTGGCGCCGGTTTTGGGCCTGGTACGAACGCCACTACACGCTCAACATCTCGATCGCCGCCGGCCTCTTCGTGCTCCAGCTCGTGCACCTGTACTGGCTCGGCGCCGACGTCATCGCCTACCGCCTGTTCGACGAGAGCTTCTGGGATCCGTCGCCGCTCGTCGAGCACCTGATCGTCTTCGTCGACTACACCGAGATCCCGGCGCTCATCGGCGGTTCGCTGATCTACGTCAACGAGCTGCGAAAAGGGTTCGCCGCGGGACCGGTGCTGATGCTGATCTTCCTCAACTCGCAGTGGTTTCACATCTTCTGGATCACCGACGAGTTCATCGTCGACGAGTTCTCCGGCAGCGCCGGCAGCTCGCTGCCGAGCTGGGCGGCATGGGTGGCGATCATGATCGACTACCTCGAGCTGCCGATCATCTACGACACCCTGCGACGGGTCGGCTCGGCGTTGCGGGCGCGCGAGGGCGCGAAGGCCGCCGGGGCGATTCGCGACGACTGACCTATCCCGGCAAGGCGAAGAGCGCGACCGCCGCAAAATGCGCTGCGGCGGCGGCGATCACCAGCACGTGGAAGATCTCGTGGTAGCCGAAGACGGTGGGACTGGGGTCGGGGCGACCGGTGGCGTAGACGACAGCGCCGGTCACGTAGAGCGCACCGCCGCCCGCGATCAACAGCCCGGCGACGAGGCCGGTTTCGGCGATGATCGCCGGGAAGCCGATCGCGCCGATCAGCCCGACCGCGACATAGACGATCGCCGAGACCCACTTCGGCGACGACGTCCACAACATCTCGACCACGGCGCCGGCGAAAGCGCCGGCCCACACGGCGATCAGCAGCGCCGTCGCCAGCGGGCCTTCCATCACCAGCAGCGAGAACGGCGTCACCGTGCCGGCGATGAGGACGAAGATCATCGCGTGGTCGAGCCGGCGCATCCACTGGCGCGACGATGGCCGCTTCCAGTCGACGCGGTGATAGAGAGCGCTGACACCGAGCAGCGCGGAGAGGCTGGCGGCGTAGATCGCGACGGCCACCGTGGCCTCGGTGCCACTGGCGAGGATGACGAGGGCGGTGCCGAGCACCAGGGAGACGAAGAATGCGTACTCGTGGGAGACGCCCCGAAGCCGCGGCTTGATCTTGGCGATCTGCTCGGCCGCGGCGGCCTTGGCGTCGGCGACCTTCTCAACCGCGGCGTCACGACGCTCGCCCATCGCCTCCATCGCAGCTTCGCGACGCTCGCCCATCGCCTCCATCGCAGCTTCGCGACGCTCGTTGAATTTATCCCCGGGGCTCATCTCAGCTCATTATCGCCCGAACCCCCGAAGACTGGCAAGTCATGTCGGTTCTCTAGACGCTACATCTAGTGCCTGACCGATGGAGGAGAACACTAGTTCAAGTAGAATTCAAGGTCATGGAATGCACGAGATGCGAGGGGCCAACCCGGGTTTTGGAAAGCCGTAGAGCCGAGGCCGGCGCCGCCCTGCGGCGACGCCGAGAGTGCTCGGCGTGCGGGCATCGCTTCACGACCTTCGAGCGTCACGCTGCCGAGCCGCTTTATGTCGGCAAGCGCGACGGCGAGCGCCAGCGCTTCGACCGCACGAAGCTGCGCGCGGCGCTGCTTCGCTCTACCCACAAGCGGCAGGTCAGCGCCGCCGACGTCGAGGCGCTCGTCCACCGCGTCGAGCTCGCGATCGCGACAGCCGCAGGCGAGCTGCCGGCATCGCGGATCGGCGAGCTCTGCGTCGAGGGACTGCGCGATCTCGACTACGGCGCCTACCTGCAGTTTCTCGGAACGCTGCCGTCGCCGGACACGACACACACGTCGAATCCGTATTTTGCGGTTTCGCCGTCGGCGGGTTCCGTCCGCAGCGCCGGGCAGAGTGCATCGTTACCGCTTGAACCAGCTTCGTAGGGAGAAAAGAGGAGAAAGAGGATGCCGGAAAGTGCTGCAAATACCGTAAATATGAGCGACGGAGGCCTGCGCTGCGCGCGCCATCACACGACTCCGGGGGTTCATCCCTTCGAAGAGATCGAGTGGGAGCTTCGCGACGCCGTCATCGGCGATCCCGCGAACCCCGTCTTCGAACAGCGCGGCGTCGAGTTCCCCAAGTCTTGGTCGCAGAACGCGACGAACATCGTCGCTCAGAAGTACTTCCGCGGGCGCCTCGGCGCCGACGAGCGCGAGAGCTCGGTCAAGCAGATGATCGCCCGGGTCGCCGGCACGATCGCCGACTGGGGACGCGAGGCCCATTACTTCGCCTCCGCCGACGACGCCGACACCTTCGAGGCCGAGCTCACCCACATCCTGCTTCACCAAAAGGCAGCCTTCAACAGCCCGGTCTGGTTCAACGTCGGCTTCGAGGAGCACCCTCAGTGCTCGGCCTGCTTCATCCTCTCGGTCGAGGACACGATGGAGTCGATCCTCGCCTGGAACACCAAGGAAGGCACGATCTTCCGCGGCGGCTCGGGCTCGGGCATCAACCTCTCCAACATCCGCGGCTCGGTCGAGCATCTCTCCAAGGGTGGGCTGGCCTCCGGCCCCGTCTCCTTCATGCGCGGAGCCGACGCCTGGGCGGGAACGATCAAGTCCGGCGGCAAGACCCGCCGCGCGGCGAAGATGGTCGTCCTCAACGTCGATCATCCCGACATCGAGCACTTCATCTGGTGCAAGGCCGACGAGGAGAAGAAGGCCGAGGCGCTTCGCGATGCCGGTTTCGACATGTCGATCGACGGCGAGGGCTTCACCTCGATCCAGTACCAAAATGCCAACAACTCGGTCCGGATCACGGACGAGTTCATGCAGGCCGTCGCCGACGACGCCGACTGGGACCTGATCGCCCGAAACGGCGGCGAGGTGGTCAAGACGCTGCCGGCCCGCGATCTGATGAACCAGATCGCCGAGGCGGCTTGGCGCTGTGCGGATCCCGGCGTGCAGTACGACACCACGATCAACCGCTGGCACACCTCGCCGAAGTCGGGACGGATCAACGCCTCCAACCCGTGCAGTGAATACATGCATGTCGATAACTCGGCCTGCAACCTGGCCTCGATCAACCTGATGAAGTTCCGCCGCGACGACGGCTCCTTCGATGCCGAGGAGTTCGAGCAGACAGTCGATGTCGTCCTCC
>JBKJXG010000337.1:0-8763 GCA_046716525.1 Solirubrobacterales bacterium | reverse complement strand
TAGTAGAACCCCGCCTCGACCGGCGGCCCGATCGAGACCTTGGTGCCGGGCCAGAGGTCGACGACCGCGCTCGCCATCACGTGGGCGGCATCGTGGCGGACCAGCCAGAGAGCGTCATCGGCCTCCTCGCCCTTGCTCTTTGCGGTTACGACGGAGATCGTGACGTCGTCGCCAAGCTCCGCCGAGAGATCGCGCAGCTCGCCGTCGACCTTGATCGCGAGTGCGTCCTGGGCCAGCCGCGGGCCGATCGCGGCGGCGGCGTCGGCGCCGCTCGCTCCTTCGGCAAGCTCGAGCGGCGAGCCATCGGGAAGCTTGACGGTGATCGATTGCACGGCGGCGATCCTAGAGGCCGATAGGCGACCGGGTGCTGCCGTCGATAGGTAACGTCAACCTGTGGAGGTAGGGATTATCCGGATGCACCGCAAGCCGCAGGGCTCGCTGGCCGCCACCGTCGCCTTGGCGGTGCTGGCGATCACGGCCGTAGTCGCACCGACGATCGCACCCGCCGAACCGGATCCCGGCGTCAAGCTGCGCGCGATCCTCAAGGGAAAAAACGAAGTGCCGGGGCCCGGAGATCCGACTGGCACAGGCAAGGTCGGCCTCGTGCTCAACGCGAAGAAGGCGAGGGTCTGCTTCACGCTTTCGGTCAGCGAGCTGGCGCCGATCACGGCAGGCTTCATCTTCGAGGGCGGAAGCGACGAGGTCGGTGAGGTGACGCTAAGGCTGTTCAAAGACGCCGCCGGTCTCGACGGCGACGGCAACTTCGACCAGCGCTGCCTGCGCAAGGTCGACAAGAAGCTGATCCGATCGATCGCCTCCGAACCCGACCGCTACTTCGTCAACATCCGCAACAACGAGTATCCCGATGGCGCCGTTCGCGGCCCGCTGAAGCCGCGCTAGTAAGACCGACCGGGTGAGCTCAGCCGTCGCCGGCGGGGTCGGCGCGGGCGCCCTCGGCAATCAGCGGGCAAGGGCCATCGGCGGACGAGCTTCCGATGTACACCGCCTCGGGCTCGACGGCGTCGCCTTCGCCAATCGCAATCACGTTTGCGATCCCGGTCAACGGCCCGGCGTCCCCCGCGCCGGCGACCTCGATGCAAACGCGGTTGCCACGCAACTCCCAAAGCAGGTAATCGCGGCCGTGTTGCTCGCTCAACAGAGTTTCGGGGGCGATCACCAGAGTCGAGGCCGAGCCGAGCTTGGCGCGGGCCTCGGCCAACTCAGGCGTATAGCCGGAGGGCCCGACGGGTCCGTTGGCGAGTGCCAGCACGGCCGAACCGCCCGCCGCGAGGTAGAACCCGGCGGTGATCACGGTCGGCGCCGATGCCGCCAACGCCCGAACCGAGATCAGGGCTACCAACGGCGCCGCGAGCACGAGCGCTTTTGCCTCCTGATACGGGGTGCCGGCCAGCAGCGTGTAGAGCCAGATCGCCGCAGCGGCCGCCAGCGCCGCAACTACGGTGCGCTCGCCACGGCGCCACCACCACGCCAGGCCGAAGGCGAGCGCGGCAAGGCCGAAGGCCGCACCGAGATAGAAGATCAGCGCCGGGACCGAACCGTCACCCGGCTCGACGCGAAAGTCGCCGGATGGCCAAATGCCGAGTGCCTGCAACGGCGAGAGGCGATCGAAGAGGTTGCCGAGCCCGCCGCCCGCGGGGTTGAAGGTCTCGAAGCCGGCGAAGTTGACTATGCGTCCGAGCTCCGGGGTGATCACGGCGATCAGCACGCCGGTGCCAACCAAGGCGGTAGGCAGCGCCAGGCGGACCATGCTGCGGGCCTTCGTCAGCCCCGCGCTTCGCGCGGCTCGACCGAGCTCGATCGCGGCCCAGACCGCGAAGGCTCCTCCGAGCCACAGCAGGCCGGGGAAGCTGTAGACGTAGACGGTGCCAATCGCGAGCACTACGCACGGCAGAGCGCGAAGCGGCCGACCGGCGCCACCGGCCTTGGTCGGCCACGGCTGAGCGAGACGCCCGAGCGCGATCGCGAAGACGAGGACGAACAGGGCCTGCATCGTCTCCTTGAAGGCGCCCTGGACCAAGTAGGCGGCGACGAGATAGGCAAAGCCCACGACCAGCGCGCCGCCGAAGCGCCGCCAGCCGGTGAGCAGATCGAGCAGCGCCAACGGCGCCAGGCATGCCGCTACGGCGACGAACAGCGAGAGGCCGTCGAACGCCTGCACCGAGCTCGGCCCGAGCTCGGCCAGCGCGGCGACGATCGAGTGCGGACCGAGCGGATAGCCCTCGGAGATCAGCCTCTCCGTGCCCCCCGCAGCGAGACGGTCGACCGCGAACAGGTGCTGCGACATGTCGGGATTGAGCCCGGTGCCGAGGATGCCGAACCGTCCCTCGACGAAGAACGGCAGCGAGGCGAGAGCGAGGGCCGCCAACTCGACCGGAATGCCACGACGCAGCGCGGCGCGAAATCCCTCGACTCGCCTGACGACGAAGTAGGCCGCGGCGGCCGTCGCCACCGCGATCGCGATGATCGCGGCCACCCCCTCGCCGGGCAACCGCACCGTCCACCAGGCCAGCGGGCAAAGCGCCGCTATCCCGACTGCCGGCGAAAGTCGAGACCAGGTCTTTCGCCCGGAGGCGATCATGATCGCCTGACCGACGATCGCCGCGGCGACCAAGCAGACGAGAAAGGAGGCATAGGCGCCGAGCATCGGCGGCGAGCATAGATGCGCTCGGCTGCTGCGCGGCCGCGCGCCTGAGGTAGAGTGCCCTCCCGAGAGAGGTGCGCCGTGACGGCGAACCGTGAGGCGAGGCAGAAAAGGGGCGCAGGATGCGACGCTTTGTGTTTGTGATTGGCCTGCTGGCGGGGCTGATCGCCTTGCCGGCATCGAACGCGATGGGCAAGGACTACGCCCAGACTTCGCTCAACATCATTCCCTCCGGCCAGTACGGCGGCGTGCCGGTCGACCCCCAGGCCGATCGCCAAGCTCGCATGTATGACGGCCTGACGCCGTTGTTCGACAACGTCCAGAACGCCGACCTCACCACCTACTTCAAGTCGGAGGTCTTCGGCATCGGACCCGACGGCCCCGGCGTCGTCGATCCCGTGCCGCGAGCCGGGGTCACGATCACCCGCGACTCCTACAACGTCCCTCACGTCGAGGGCGCGACCCACGACGACGGCATCTGGGCCGCCGGCTGGATCGCCGCCAAGGACCGCGGCCTCCTGCTGCAGCAGGCGCGGTTCAACGCCCGCGTCGCCGCCATCGACGCGCCCGGGCTCAGCGCGATCGGCCTCGTCACACAGCTCGCCAACTTCCAGCCCAGCGCGGCCACCGAGGCCGAGGTCGCCAAGCAGTCTCAGGTGCTCGAGGCCGCCGGTAAGGAAGGCCGAGCGGTGCTGCACGACATCGACATCTACATCAGCGGTATCAACGACTATCTCGCCGCCAACAGCCCGTCGACCGAGCCGTGGACTCGGAACGACGTCTTCGCCCTGAACGCGCTCAAGGGTCAGTTCCTGGGCCAGGGTGGCGGCGACGAGGCGCGGCGCACGCAGTTCTACTCGGGCCTGCAGCAGCAGTTCGGCGCGAAGAAGGGGCGCAGTGTCTACAACGACCTGCGTCAGTTCAAGAATCGCGAGCTGCCGACCTCGATCGACGGGCGATTCCCCTACGGCTCGATCCCGAAGAAGCCAAAGGGCAACGTGATCATCGACCCCGGCAGCTTCACCGCCACCCCCGCGGTGGCGAATGCGCGGCTGACTCAGCGCCCGCAGCCAACCCAGGCATCGAACACCCTGATGATCACCAAGGAGCGCTCGACGACAGGCCGGCCGCTGATGGTCGGCGGCCCTCAGATCGGCTACTTCTATCCCGGTCTCACCTACGAGATCGACATGCACGCGGGCGACCTGCAATGGCGTGGCGCCACTTCGGCGCCCTTCCCCGGCTATCTGCTGATCGGCCGCGGCGAGGACTTCGCCAACACGCTCAGCTCGGCCTCCGGCGACATCATCGACCAATACGCGGAGACGCTTTGCGACGGCAGCGACACCAAGTACCTCTACAAGGGCCAATGCCGCGACATGGACAGCTTCGATGCCGGCACGCTCGACGGTGATCCGGTCACCTTCCGGACCACCGTTCACGGCCCCGTGGTCGGCTACGCCACCGTCGACGGCACCAGGATCGCGATCTCGCAGAAGCGCTCGAGCTACGGCGAGGACACCCTCGATCAGCTCTTTTTCCGTCGCCTTTCAAACGGCCAGGTCGACAGCCCGAAGAGCTTCTTCAAGGCCGCCTCGAAGACGCCGCAGACGTTCAACTCGTTCTACATCGACAACGAGCACATCGCCGAGTTCACCAGCGGCAAGCTGCCTCTGCGCCACCCCGACGTCGACCCCGGCCTGCTCACTAACGGCAGCGGCAAGTACGAGTGGCAGGGCTTTCTCTCCAAGGCAGGTCATCCGCAGGGCATCGACCCCGAGGACGGGACGATCACCAACTGGAACCAGACCGTGGCCAAGGGCTTCGGCACGGCCGACGACGAGTGGGGGCGCAGCGGCTCGGTCGCCCGCAGCGACCTGCTCGACAAGAACCTCGCCCGCCTCGCCAACAAGCAGGGCAAGTGGTCACTCGCGTCCGTGACCTCGGCGATGAACGCCGGCGCCACACAGGACGTCCGAGCGATCGACACGGTGCCATTGCTGAAGCGCCTGCTCGAGGGCTCGACCGCGCCCAACGAGCAAGCCCGCCAGATGCTCGACAAGCTCGTCGCCTGGAAGCAGCGTGGGGGCAGCCGCCTCGACCGCGACCTCGACGGCTCGATCGACGACCCCGGCGCCGCGAGCATGGACAAGGCCTGGCCGCTGATCGCAGACGCCTTCATGGCGCCGCGCCTGGGCACTCAGCTGGAGGAGCTCGACTCGCTGTTCTCACGCTTCGACCTGCCCCCGGGCGGCCAGTACTCCGGTTGGTATCAGTACTTCGACCGCGACATCCGCAAGCTGCTGGGGATGAAGATCAAGGCCCCGTTCGCCAACGACTACTGCGGCGGCGGCAACAAGGCGGCCTGTCAGGACGCGGTTTGGCAGGCGATCGCCGACGCCGGCGCCGAGCTCACCGCCGAGCAGGGCACGGCCGATCCCGAGCTCTGGCGCGCCGACGCAACCCGCGAGCGGATTAGGTTCGCGCCCGGACTGCTGCCTTACACGATGCGCTACACCAATCGCCCGAGCGGGATCCAGCAGGTGATCTCGTTCAAGGGCCACCGCTAGTCAGCGGTGGCCCCCGTCCGCTAGACCAGCAGGACGATGATGATGATGATCAGGATCAGCGCGCCAATTCCGATGTACATATCCCTCCTCCTTTCGGGTGCCGGGAATGGCACAGACGGCAAGTTACCCCGCTTGGACGACGGCAAACGGTCACCTCGAGCCTGCGCGATCACGGCAACCGCATGATTTCGAAACCAACCCGGCCCTCGCGCACGGCCCGCTGCACTTCGCGCTCATTGGCATTGAGTCTCGAGCCGCCGGTCTTGATCTCGACGAGAACGACCTGACGCAGCTTCCCGCTGGCGATCCCGTCGAAGACGACGTAGTCGACCGGCGCACCGAGAAAACGTGCGTCGCCGGGGTCGAAGCGCTCGCCGAACTCTCCCAGCAAGGGCGCCAGCTGCTCGGCCGTCATGCCGGCCACGACGCTGCGGCTGCGCTTGCTGGCATCTCGGCGCTGCGCGAGGACGTCCGCCTCCCCGAAGCGGTAGACGAGGCGATAGCGCGCAAAGGCGACTGAGACCCAGATCAGGGCGACGCCGAGCAAGACGATCAGGGCAAAAGCGGCGGGCTCTGTCATCTCCGGCGAGTTTGCACAGCCCGCCGGTCGCCTCGAATGATCTGCAAGCCGGCGTTCACGGCGTGCGCGCCGCTGGCGACGCCGCCCCAGGCGCCAGCCGGGACTCGATCACCTTCAAGGCGTCTGGGTTCTCGTCGATCAGCACGAAGCGGCGGCCCATCTGCTGTGCGACCGCTCCGAGAGTGCCGCTTCCGGCGAAGAAATCGAGACACCAATCACCTTCCCGGCTCGAAGCAGCCACGATCCGCCGCATGATCCCCTCTGGCTTTTGGGTCGGATAGCCGGTCTTCTCCTTGCCGTTCGTTGGAACGATCGTGTGCCACCAGACATCGGTGGGGAGCTTTCCCCTGGCGGCTTTTTCGGCGGTGACCAGCCCCGGCGCCATGTACGGCTCGCGGTCTACCGCTTCGGAGTCGAAGTAATAACGAGCCGGATCCTTGACGTAGACGAGGATCGTGTCGTGCTTGGCCGGCCACCGGCGCTTCGAGCGAGCGCCGTAGTCGTATGCCCAGATGATCTCGTTGAGAAAGCTCTCGCGGCCAAAGATCTCGTCCAGCGCCAACTTGCAGTAGTGGGCCTCGCGGTAGTCGACATGGAGATAGAAGGTGCCGCTCTCGGCCAAGAGCCGCAGGGCCTCCGCGAAGCGCGGCGCGAGGAACGAGATGTAATCGTCGAAGGCATCGCGGTAGGACGCCTGGGCGAGCAGTCGCGTCCGGTAGCGACGTCCCTGAAACCCGGTGCGGTCGCCGCTTGCGTCCGGGGTCGTTTCAAGCGTCTTTCGGCTCTGAACCTTGCCTGTGTTGAACGGCGGGTCTATGTAGATGAGCTGGAAAGCGCCATCGGCGAACTGTGGCGTGAGCGCGAGGTTGTCGCCGAGCAGAACCTCGTCGCGCTCCGGAAGACGAGGCTTCATATGGGCACTACTGGGCTCGAACCAGTGACCTCCGCCTTGTCGAGGCGGCGCTCTCCCAACTGAGCTAAGCGCCCGAGTCGGGCGAGTCTAGCCATCTCCAGTAACTGCAACCCGGCTGGCAAACATGATCCGGGCGCTCCGCCGAACCGTAACAATCAGCGAAGGTCGGGGTTAAGGCTGATGCGTCCCCCGCCGATAGGGGGATGAGACTTGAAGGACCGACGGGCCAGCGGCAGGTACGCGGGCGGAACGTCCTTTCGGAAACCAAGGGCCCCCTCACCGGGGCCCTTTTCCGTGGCGCCGCGAGGCCTAACGAGTCGAGTCGAACGCCTTCTTGACCGAGTCCGGCTGGCGAAACAACGTCTCGTAGGTGACCGGCTGCACCTCGTAGCCGAGGCGATCGAGCAGGCCGGAGGTCTCGAGGCGGACGAGGTCGTGCTCCTCCGGCCGGGTCGGGGCGCTTGCTGCGCCGGGAGTCGGCCGCCCATTTTGCGACGAGCACGTCGTTGCCGCGATCGCCGGCGGATCCGGCAGCGGTGGTGGCTCGAAATCTTGTTTGGAGAAGTCGAAGCTGCGGCCGATGTTGGAGGCGTAGCGGTGGCGCTTGGTCAGGTATCCGAGCCCGTAGCGATACGAGATCAGTTTCAGGATCGATTCGTGGGTGCAGGCCATGTGGCTGACGCGGCCGTCCTTCTTGGCGCCGCGCGAAAAGGGTGAGATCGCGACCGAGGGGATGCGAAATCCGGTCAGCGACCAGTCGTTTTCGAGGTCCTTGCGATTGCCGCGGTCGTCGGGGACGCGCTTGGGGCGCACGTGGTCGAAGAACCCGCCCCATTCGTCGTAGTTGATGAACATCGCTCCGCGTTTGTATTGCGGGCCCTCAATGAACGCGTGGGCTACGTCTGACATGAACGCCTGGCCGAGGCGGACGTCACCGTGGGGATGCTCGTCGGCCGAGACCCCGTCCCCCCCACCGCCATCTCGAAACGGCGGATCGACGAAGCACACCTGCGGCAGCCTGCCCGCAGCGCAATCGGCGTAGAACTCCGTGAACGGGCGCACCCAGCTCAGCCCCCGTTGACCGTAGAGCGCCGGCACCGGCAGATCGTTGACGTAATAGCCGAACGTCAGCCCACGCGCCTTGGCCCGATCGAAGATCGTCTCCCACTCGAACCCGAACGAGCTCGGGTCTTCGACCACGGGCAGGACATTCGACTTCTGACCGCCGTTTTGCGCCGCAAGCTGGTAGTGGCGGTTGGGGTACGTGGAGGCCATGATCGAGCAGAAGTAACGGTCGTAGAGCGTGTAGGCGTCCGCGGCTCCAGGCAGGAAGCCGACATCCTCACGCTCGTAGTAGCCGATCGCGAACTCGTCCGATCCCGTGCCCTCCTCATTGCCCTGGAAGAAGCCGTCCATCTTGCCGCGGTTGTACTGATGGCGCCCGCCATCCCAACCGTGGTCGGGATCGCGAAAGCCACAGCCCTGGAAGTCGGGGGTGAGGTGATGCGTGGGATGGCTGGTGCCGTCGAGCCCGGGATAGGAGAGGCCGGCGTTCTGTGCGTCGGCGGTCGGGTGCCAGCCGAGGTAGTGGTCGAAGGAGCGGTTCTCCATCATCAGGACCACGAAGGTGTCGATCGGCAGGTCGCGCGGCTTCGGGAACGGCTTTCGCGTGGCGCGCTTGGCGGCCTCGGCGACCAGCGTCTCCGCCGGCAGCACGGAAGCCATCCCGGCCAGCCCGGCGACCGCTGCGGTGCGCTGGAGGAAATCGCGCCGGCCCAGGTACTCATCGCGATTCTCGGACTCGAGGCGCTCGCGCACGCCGGCGTCGGCGTGCTCGCCCGCGAACCGATTGGAGGAGTGATCGCGTGGCCGGCCGATCATGGGCGAGCCACGGGCGCGGGTTCCTTGACTTTCTCGCAGTCATAGATCCCGTCCTCGCTGGAGTCGACGATCGCGACGTCTTTGCCGGCGCCGCAGCTGATCTCGTCGTTGCCGCCGTCACGCGCCTCGATCCGGTCGTTGCCCGGCGCCGGCAGCT
>JBKJXG010000336.1:0-4579 GCA_046716525.1 Solirubrobacterales bacterium | reverse complement strand
AGCGGGATCTGCTCGATCGTGCCTTTGAGGAACTCGACGTTGTCGATTTTGGCTTCTCGCTGATTGCGGCGGGCGAGATCGAGCATCTCGTCGGTCATGTCAAGTCCGTAGGCCTTGCCGGCAGCGCCAACCCGGCGCGCGGAGAGGAGGACGTCGATGCCTCCGCCTGAGCCCAGGTCGAGGACCGTCACGCCTTCGTGCAGATCAGCAACTGCGGTCGGGTTGCCGCAGCCGAGTGATGCAAGCTGCGCTGCGTCGGGGAGCGCGTCCCGATCCTCACCGCCGTACAGCCCGACGCCGAAGACCTCGCGCTGCTCGTCGGTGATCAGGTCCGCATCCCCGCAACAAGCCGCGGTTGCGGTGCTCGCTGCGGTTGCGGCGGCTGCGTAGCGCTCGCGCACGACCTCGCGAACGTCGTCTGCGTTCCTTGTCTCGCCCGCGCGGCATCCGCAGTCGTCGCCGTGCCCGTCGCCGCAGCACTCCGCCTTTGCCTCTGGCTCGCAGCAGGTGGCCTGCGCCTCCGACGAGCAACAACGTGCGGACTCGGCTTCGACCGTCTCTAGCTCAGCCATGCGCTCAGTTCCTCCAATGCCTCGGGCTTGACGTAGTAGTAGGCCCAAAGGCCCTGGCGCTCGGAGCCGACGATGCCGGCCTCGCGGAGCTTCTTCAGGTGATGGGAGATCGTCGGCTGGGAGAGGTCGAAAAGCGGCACCAGCTCGCAGACGCAGACCTTGCCGGCGTGCTTTCGCAACACGTCGACGAGCTGCATGCGCACCGGGTCGCCCAGCGCCTTTGCGGCCTCACCCATGCGCTCGGCCTGCTCGCGCTCGATGTCGGGGTAGACGACCGGCTCGCAGCAAACCTCACCCTTCGGACGCTTCTGCTTCGGCGCCAGCTCGAGCGTCGTCACGGGCAGGCCCGGCTCAGCGGATCGAAGTTCATCGATATACGTATACCTATTGAAATCATGTTTGTCAATGGAGTACTCTCGCGCGAGAAGCTACGGGAGAGGCACCTAACCCGGGGCGCAGAAGGTGTGAGATGACCCAGATCGGAATCGGCATCAACGGGTTCGGGCGAATGGGACGACTCGCCTTGCGCGCCGCTTGGGATTGGCCAGATTTCCGCTTCGCCCACGTCAACGAGATCAGAGGCGACGCCGCCACCGGGGCGCACCTGCTCGAGTTCGACTCGATACACGGACGCTGGGATCGAGACGTGCAAGGTGCGGGCAGCGCGCTCTCGGTCGAAGGCCGGGGCCTTGGCTTCACCAATGCCGCGGATCCGGCGGATGTGGGCTGGGCGGAACTCGGGGTCGAGGTCGTGCTCGAATGCACGGGCGAGTTCAGGACTCCGGAGCGGCTCGCAGCCTACTTCGAGCAGGGCGTTCGCAAAGTGATCGTTGCTGCACCGGTGAAGCGGGGCGCCCTCAACGTTGTCGTCGGTGTCAACGAGGATCTGTACGAACCCGCGGTCCATGATCTCCTCACGGCGGCATCGTGCACGACCAACTGCCTCGCGCTCGTGGTCAAGGTGATCCACCAGGCGATTGGGATCGAGCGAGGATCGATCACGACGTTGCATGACATGACCAACACCCAGACCGTGGTCGACACTGCGCACAAGGATCTGCGCCGAGCGCGGGCTGCGAGCCTTTCGCTGATCCCGACGACGACGGGCTCGGCGACAGCGATCGGCCTCATCTTTCCCGAGCTCGAAGGCAAGCTCGACGGTCTCGCCGTGCGAGTGCCGATGCTGAACGCCTCGCTGACCGACTGCGTCTTCGAGGTTGCTCGCCCAACCACGACCGAGGAGGTGAATGGCTTGCTCGAGGAGGCGTCCGCAGGCCCGCTGGCGGGCATCCTCGGTTATGAGGAGCGCCCCCTCGTCTCGGTTGACTACCGCGGCGATCCTCGCTCGGCGGTGATCGACGCCCCGTCGACGATGGTTACGGACGCCACGCAAGTGAAGATCCTGGCCTGGTACGACAACGAGTGGGGGTATGCGAACCGGATGGTCGAGTTGGCACGGATCGTTACGCGCTCACTCGAATGACCGCGGTTCGCGACAGCGCCGACCTGCGCAACTACATCCTGGTCACAGGCGCCTACTGGGCCGACACGCTTGCCGACGGGGCGAGCCGGATGCTGGTGCTGTTCTACTTCTTCCAGCTCGGATACACGCCGCTCGAGGTCGCCTCGCTGTTTTTGTTCTACGAGGTTTTCGGGATCGTCACCAACCTCGTTGGTGGCTGGCTCGCCGCCCGTCTCGGGCTCAAGACGACACTGTTCCTCGGCCTCGGGACGCAGATCGTCGCCCTGACGATGCTCGGCCTCGCTCCCGAGACCTGGCTCGTCGTTCCCTATGTGATGGCAGCGCAGGCGCTCTCCGGGATCGCAAAGGACCTGACGAAGATGAGCTCCAAGAGCGCCGTCAAGCTCGTCGTACCGGCGGGCTCGGAGTCGTCGCTCTATCGCTGGGTCGCGATTCTGACCGGCTCCAAGAACGCCCTCAAAGGGGTCGGCTTCTTTCTTGGTGGCCTGCTGCTCACGGTCGTCGGGTTTCAAACCGGGATGCTCGTAATGGCGGCGATCGTCGCGTCGGCGCTGCTTGCCGCGGCGCTGCTCATGCGGGGAGGTCTCGGCACCACAGACGCCACGGCGCGGTTTCGCCACATGTTCTCCAACAACCGCTCCGTCAACCTGCTAGCCGCCGCGCGGATCTTCCTCTTCGCCTCCCGCGACGTCTGGTTCGTCGTCGCGCTGCCGGTTTACCTACGCAGCGTCTTGGGCTGGAGCTTCTGGGAGGTCGGCGGCTTCCTCGCGATCTGGGTGATCGGCTACGGCATCGTGCAGGCGTCCGCGCCACGGCTAGTTCGCCGACGTGCCGCCGATGGTCGCGCCGAGCCGGATGGCGCCACGGCAGCGTGGCTGGCGTTCGCACTGGCAGCGTTACCCGCCGGCATCGCGATCGCGCTCAGCGCCGATCTCGACCCGGCCACGGTGCTGGTCGTCGGTTTGATCGTCTTCGGAGTTGTCTTCGCCTTGAACTCCGCTGTCCATTCGTACCTGATCCTCTCCTACGCGGACAACGACAAGCTGGCGATGAACGTCGGCTTCTACTACATGGCCAACGCCGCCGGGCGGCTCGTGGGGACGGTGCTTTCGGGCCTCGTCTACCAGTGGTCGGGGCTGATCGCCTGCCTGTGGGTTTCGACCGCTTTCGTGCTAGCCGCCGGCCTCGTATCGCTGCTGTTGCCATCCGATCGCGCAACATCAGCGGCCAAACGTCGACCGGCTTGGAGTTAGCCGACGACTCGTACGCGAGCGTTCGGCCGGCGGCTAGACGCCGGCGCCGTCGGCGCCTCGGTCTTCGCCGGCCGTGAATCGCGCTGCTCCCGCCGCGCCGGTGATCACCGAGTCGCGGCCGAGCTCAGCTTCGTGAGCGATGCCGTCTTCGAACCTCCTGCCGATGCCCTCGATCGCTGCGCGGCGATCGGAGAGCATCGTCGTCTGCGGGAACGCCGCAAGGCCCTCGGCGATCTCGAGTGCTCGCCCGAGATGGGCGCCTTCGGCGACGATCTCGTTCAGCAGGCCCCAATCACGAGCCTCGGTTGCCTCGAGCACACGTCCTGTGAGGATCATCTCCAAGGCCCGTCCCTGACCCACGATTCGGGGCAGCCGCTGGGTACCGCCGTCGATCAAAGGGACGCCGAAGCGTCGCTCGGTGAAGCCGAGCTTTGCGCTCTCGGCGGCGACCCGCAGATCGCACCAAAGCGCGAGCTCTAGGCCGCCGGCCAAGCACCAGCCCGAGATCGCCGCGATGGTCGGCTTCGACGCCTGCAGGCGGGTGAAGCCGAGCGGCCCATCTGGGCGCTCGTCGAGCCAGGTCCCCACAGCTGCCTGCGGATCGGTCCCGCTGAAGGTCTCGGCCCGTTCGGCGAACGCCTTAAGGTCGGCGCCGGCGCAGAACGCCTCCGGCCCTTCACCTGTCAACACCAACGCACGAGCGTCGTCATCCGCCTCGAACCGGCGAAAGCCGTCAGCCAGCAGATCGGCTGTCTCGTCGTCGACGGCGTTGCGGCGCTCGGGACGAGTGATCGTCAGGAGCGAGGCCGTCCCGATGCGCTCGTAGGTGACTTTGGGCACGGCTCAGGGCCGGCGCAGGCGTTCGAGCTCGTCCCGTGCCTTGTCCTTGCGATTTTCCAGTCGCATCTGGAGCAGCGAAATGACGATCACGAAGATCGCGAAGAACGCCATCACTGCGAATGAGAAATAGGTGACGACCTTGTCGTCGGTGCGCCCGTAAAGACCCTCGCCGTCGGCGCCGAACGCACTCGGCGCCAGCGCCAGCAGTGCGAGCAGTGAGGTCGAGAGGATCAGCGTGATGCGACGAGCACGAGTCACCTTCTGGACTTTACCTGCTCGTCCGCCCCACTAGCCTTGCCCGACTTTGTCCATCTTGGAAGCGATCCTGCTTGGCGCGGTCGAGGGTCTGACCGAGTTCCTGCCGATCTCGAGCACCGGTCATTTGACGATCGTCGAAAAGGCGCTTGGCTACGAGATCGACGCCCCTGATA
>JBKJXG010000335.1:0-4967 GCA_046716525.1 Solirubrobacterales bacterium | reverse complement strand
TCAGGTCGGCGACCTTGAAGCTGTCGCCGACGAGATAATCGCCGCCCGAAGCTTCGAGCTCGGGGTCGAGGCGATCGAGGGCCGCCAGAACCCGGAGTCGGGCGGCAGCGGCGGCCTCGTCGCCGGCGACGCGAAAACGCAGCTGAACGTAGGTCGAGCCGATCACGCGAAAGACCGCTTCAGCCGCGGACAGGCCCCGTATCGGTCCGGGAACCATCGTCGCCGTCACCTCGCCCATCCTTTGCGGATCGTTTCGCAGCTCGTGCCAGGCGAGTAGGCGGATGTGAGGCCCGAGCTCCTCGTCGAAGTAGTCCTCGAGCTCGAGCGCGCGCCGTCGCTCGGCGGGATCATCCGGATAGAGGCGCGGTTGTGGCCAGCGCAGCTCGAGCGCTTCGATGATCGCGGTCGAGTCGCCGACGTTGCGGCCGTCGAGGCGCAGCACGGGGAACGTCTTGTGAGCGCCTCGGGTGAGTGCGAGGGCGATCGCCATGTGCGCGCCGGGCGGTGGCGCGTGGCGGTTGTGCTCGACGCCCTTGTGCGCGAGCGCCCAGCGCGCTTTCTCGCTGTAGTGCGAAACGGGGATGTGCCACAGCGTCGGCTCCTGGCTCGAGGACATCGGCCGAACTTAGCCGACCTCGACCTCGATCTCCGAGATGTCGAGGGCGACCAGCGTCGGCGAGCGCAGCGAGCGGTTGGCACGACCGATCGGCCGTACCCGCCGGCGGGTCGGGAATACGAGGTCGCCGGCCTCGGTATGCGCGTCGCAGTAGTGGGCTGCGCGCGCCCAACGTCCGACGATCTCGGCGACGTAGTCGTGGCGACGCAACAGTCCCTGCTGGTCGAAGTAGAAGGTCTGCTGTGGCGAGTGCGTCGGCACCGTCGGCCTGAAGCTCGCTTCGAGCCTCTGCCACTGACCGTCGGCGCCGGGCTCCTGCCAAGGCTCTCCCATCGTCACCTCGACGTCGTCGCGTGTCAGCAGCAGCGGAGTGGCAAGGTAGTTCCACCAGGCGTATCCGGCGAAGTACGTCGCGTCGAGCATGTCCCAGCGCAGATTGCGGCGGATGCCTGCGAGCCCGAAGAAGGCAGGGCGGGGGTCGGCGCGCGACTCCAGCACCTCGCCGTCGCGAGTCTCGTGGCGAACCTGGCCGCGGTCGAACACGGCGACCCTCCCGTCGCCCGGGATCGGCTCGAGTCGGGTACGAGGCTCGGCCAGCTCGATCGTCACCCGACCGCGCCGGAACTGATGCGGCATCCGCGTCCTCGGCAGCAAGCCCCCGGTGCGGGTGACGAGCGAGATCCGGCGTGCCGCTCGCCAACTCTCGAGACCCCCATGGGCCTCGAGCACGCGCTCGATCACTGCACCGCGATCAGCCAGGAGTAGTTCGGAGTGTCGCCGTGGTGCAGCTCGAGCTCGGCGTCTGCGGGAATGTCGAACTCGAGCTCGGAAAGCGATAAGCCGGCGGGCGCCTGGGCGCACTCGATCACGGTCACGATCTCCGCCTCGGCGGCCAGCGCGGCGACGGTCTCCAGCAACGTCGTGCCGGCGCCCCCCCAGGCCACGATCTCCTCCTCGGCGAAGCCGACGGAATCGCCGCGGCGAAAGCGTCCCTCGGCATCGTCTCGTGCCGCCGGGGCAACCGCCCCGGCGCGAACGGTCGCCAGCGCGTCGGCCAGTCGCCTGGCGTTTGCCTCGGCGTCGTCGCCTGAGTCGAACTCGACCAGGGCCGCCAGCGCCGCCTGCTGCGAGGTCGTCGGGACGATCACCACCGGCTTCTCGGCAAGCTCGGCCGCCTCCTCGGCAGCCATCTGCACGTTCTTGGAGTTGGGAAGCAGAACCACCTCGGGCGCCTCGCACATCTCGATTGCCGACAGCAGATCCTTGGTCGGCGGGTTCAGCGTCGGCCCGCCGTCGACCACGAGCGCTCCGAGGTCACCGAACAGTGCCCGCATTCCCTCGCCGCTGGCGACAGCGACGGCGCCGGCGCGGGCCGACGTCCCCAGCCGCTCGACCTGAGAGGCGATCTGCTCGTGCATATCGGCGATGTCCTCGCGTTCGACCGTCCCCGAGGCGGCGAACAGACCTTTGGCCGAGTCGGGATCGTCGGTATGCACGTGGACCTTGATCGTGGTCTCATCGCCGACGACGAGCACGGAATCGCCAAGCCGCTCGAGCGCCGGAACGAACGAGGCGCCATCGAGCTCCTGACCCAGGACGATGAAGTTCGTGCAATAGCGGTACTTGGAATCGGCGTGATGGACCTGGTCGAGCCGGGCCGCCGCGTAGTGCGGGATCTCGGGGATCTCGGCCTGCTCGCCGGCCAGCCCGGCGACGAAGCCGCGGACGATGACCACGAGCCCGAGCGCGCCGGCATCGACCACCCCTGCCTTCGCCAGGACCTCGAGCTGCTCGGGGGTGTGGCGAAGCGCCTCCTCGCCGGTGAACAGAGCCGTCGCCAGCATCTCGGCCAGCAGGGCGTTCTGCTCCTCGGCGCCGGCATCGGGGTCGAGACGTTCGCGGAGCCACTGCGCGCGGCGCTCGGCGACGGCGTCGGCCATCGCGCGTATCACCGTCAGCATCGTTCCCTCGGCTGGTTCGCGGACCGAGGCGTAGGCGCGGTCGGCGGCATTGGTGAGCGCCGCCTCGATCAACTCGGGGTCGATCAGCCGCCCCGGAGGAGTGGCCAGCTTCTCGGCCGCGCCGCGGACGATCTGGCTCAAGATCACACCTGAGTTGCCGCGCGCGCCCATCAGCGCCGCGCGAGCGACCTCGCGCACGATCACGGGGCGCTCCGGGTCGCCGTTCTGGCGCTCGAGCACGTCGAGCTCGTCGAGGACGTGGCGCATCGTCAAGGCCATGTTGTCGCCGGTGTCGCCGTCGGCGACCGGGAACACGTTGAGATCGTTGATCTCCTCGCGGCGCTCCTCGAGATGCGACAGCGCGACAGCGACGATCTGGCGAAAACGATGAATCGAAGGGTCCGGCATCAGCGGCAGGAGCGTACGCGCTCACGCACGTCTTGTTTGAAGGCGGGTCTTGTTGAACCAAGCGCGCTCTGAGTCGGAAAAGCGGCACGCCCGGACGCGGGAGCAGGAAACATTGTCCGCGACATAGTCGCGGACCATTTGTTCAGGCGGGAGCGGAGGACGTGGCCGCAGTCACGCCGTCAGGCGTGTTTTTGGACTTTGTTGGCCTTGAGACAACGCGTGCACACATACACGCGCCGGGGGCTGCCACCGTCGTCGATGCGGACCTTCTGCAGGTTCGGGTTGAAGCGCCGCCGCGTCGCGACCATCGAGTGACTGCGCGAGTTCCCGAACGCCGGGCCCTTCCCGCAGCTGTGACATACCTTGGCCATAACGGCGCCCGATGGTAGCGACCTAAGGCGTCCTTAGCTCAGTTCCAGATGCCTGAGCGAGAGCGTGCCGTTTGCGACCTCGCCTCTGCCCATGGCGTGAGTGGGCGAGCGACGGCGCTCGGTCGAGCTCCCCGGGTTGAAGATCTCGAAGCCGGTCTGTGGATCGCGTTCGTGCAGCGGCAAATGCGAATGCCCGAAGAGAACCGCGTCCGCGCCGGGGAAGCGGCGGCGCATCCGCCCCAGGCGGCCGGGCGCGGGCCCGGCGTCATGGACGAGGGCGAGCCGCACCCCGTCGAGCTCGAGCTCGCGCTCGGGCGGCAGACGGCGGCAGAGTTCGGCGTCGTCGACGTTGCCGTGGACGGCGACCACCGGCGCCCCCACGGCCTCGAGCTCAGCCAGCACCGAGGCCGCCTTGAAGTCGCCAAGGTGGAGGATCAACTGGGCGCGCTCGAGCTCGCGCCGACATGCTTCGGGCAGACGCCGCGCGCCTTTCGGCATGTGCGTATCGGCGAGGATCGCGAGCCGCAAGCGACTCAGGCCAGCTGCGAGCGCAGCTCCGCCATCCGCATCACTGTGAGCGCCGCGTGGCGTCCCTGGTCGCGCTTGTCGCCGCCCGCGCGCGCCTCGGCCTGCTCACGCGTGTCGCAGGTGATCAGGCCAAAGGCGCAGGGCACGCCGGTCTGCAGCTGGATGTTCTGAATCCCGGCGGCGGCCTCGCCGCAGACGAAGTCGTAGTGATCGGTCTCGCCGCGGATGACGACGCCGAGGCAGGCGACGCCGTCGAAGCGTCTCGACTCGGCGCAGAGCTTCGCCCCCATCGGCAGCTCGAAGGCACCCGGAACTTCGAACGTATGGACCGAGGCCGCACTGACATCGTTCTCGCTGAAGGCCTCGACGGCGCCGTTGACCAAGCGCTCGGCCAGGTCCTCGTAGAAAGTGGCGACCACCACCGCGAACTCGCCGCTGCGCTCAGTCATCGGAGTTGATCCCATCGCGCAGATGCTCCTCCGCAAGCAGCTGCTCGTCCAGCGCCAAGCCCTGGTGGTGGAGCTTGTGACCCATCTTGTCCCGCTTGGCGTTGAGGTAGTCCTCGTTGTGAGGGTTCGGAATCGACTGGATCGGAACCTGCTCGGCGACGGAGAGCCCATAGCCCTCGAGGCCGTGGATCTTCTTCGGGTTGTTGGTGAGGATGCGGATGCTCGTCAGCCCCAGATCGACGAGAATCTGAGCACCGATGCCGTAATCGCGCAGGTCGGCGGGCAGGCCGAGCTGGAGGTTCGCGTCGACCGTGTCGAAACCCTCCTCCTGCAGCTTGTAGGCGCGTAGCTTGTTCAGCAGGCCGATGCCGCGGCCCTCCTGGGAGAGGTAGAGCAGCACGCCCCTGCCCTCCTGCTCGATCATCGCCATCGCCGCCTCGAGCTGCTCGCCGCAGTCGCAGCGAAGCGAATGGAACACGTCCCCGGTCAGGCACTCGGAGTGAACCCTGACGAGCACCTCCTTGGCGCCGTCGACGTCGCCCTTGACCATCGCGACGTGGTGCTTGTCGTCGAGCAACGCCCGATAGCCGACGGCGTTGAACTCGCCGAACGCGGTGGGCAGGCTGGTCGAGAC
>JBKJXG010000334.1:0-3758 GCA_046716525.1 Solirubrobacterales bacterium | reverse complement strand
CACCTGCGCAGCACAAAACGCGAGCAGCACGAGCGCCGGACGTGGCGTCGAACCGACAGCGGCCAGCGCCGCCAGCAGGGTCGCGTAGTCGAAGGCCCAACGACCGACGGTTGCCAGCATCGCCATTCGCCAGCTCGGGCCCAGCGTCGCCAGCAGGCGATCACGCTCGCGAACCAGGCGCTGCGGCACCGTGCGCAACGGCTCGGAGTTTCGGCGCAGGCGATTGCGCACGCCTTGCACCGCGCGACCCAAGTAGGCGAGCGGCTTGTCATAGGCAAGCAGGACGACGCCGAGCCCCGCAAGCACGGCGAACGCAATCGCGCCGATGATCGTCGCCGCGAGCAGATCGCGGTTGACGGCTCCACCGAGCAGCGCGGGCAAGACCAGGACGGGAAGGGCCAGAACGACGACGAAGATCAGGAGGTTGCTGGCGGCGATCCCGGCCGCAGTCGGACCTTTCGGCAGACCCGCCTCGACCAGCATTCGATACTGAAGGGCGCCGCCGAGGGCGCCGCCGCCGGGTGCGATCTTGGCGAGGGCGTTCCCGGCCAGCTGTGACTCGATCACGTTCGGCATCTCGGCCTCGCGAAGGGCCGCCCGCTGCACCAGCCATAGGCATGCGAGCGAAGCCGTCTGCAGCAGCGCCATCGCCGGAAACCACCACCAACCGATGTCCTCGAGGTTCTTCCACGAGCTGAGTACGTCGAGCAGGCTCGGGGCGACGAGATAAAGCGAGATTCCCGTGATCGAAAGCCAGAAGATCGTCCGCTTGAGCCCGGGGCCGGACGTTGGGTCGGTCGAGGCATCATGCGACTGCTCGAGAGCCAACTCGCGCTCGACATCGACCCTCTCCTCGATCTCGTGCTCGAGGCGATCGGCCAGAGAGGGACGCAGTTGTTGCCGCGTCTGCGCGGCCTGCTCGTCGCCCCTGCTCACCGGGCAAGAATAGGCCGAGGAGCGAGAACGCTAACGACGGGTCATGCGGCCCGACTGCGAATACGAGGTGAGATCGAGGAGGAAGGCGAGCGCGACGATGAACCACTCGAAGCCCTCGACCCGATTGAGTCCGGCGATCCACATCACCGCGTAGGCGAGTGTGGTCCACGGCAGCAGGAAAAAGCCCAGCAACGGAATCCACCACTCCTCGAAGGCTCGTCCGAGCAGGTCGCTGAAGATCCAGATGAAGACCAGCGCCAGGCGCGGTGAAATCAGCGCGAAAAGTGCTACGAAGCAACCGATGAGCGCACCCTAGCGGGCGAGCAGATCAGCGGATGTTCTCGTACAGGCTGAAGATCGGCAGATACATCGCGATCACGATGAAGCCGACGATGCCGCCGACGAACATGATCATCACCGGCTCGATCAGCGAGGTCAGCGCCCTCACCTTGGCGTCGACCTCGGCGTCGTAGAAGTCGGCGACCTTCTCGAACATCGTCTCGAGCTGGCCCGACTCCTCGCCGATCGAAACCATGTGCGAGACCATCGGCGGAAAGACCGGATTGGCGGTCAGCGGGGCGGCGATCGAGCCGCCGCCCTTGACCGAGTCGTAGACGTCGTCCATCGCCTCCTCGATCACCGCATTACCCGCGGTCGTGCCTGAGAGCTCGATCGCCTGCAGGATCGGGACGCCCGAGGAGATCGCGCCGGCGAAGGTCCGCGACCAGCGTGCCAGGGCGACCTTCTGGACGATGTCACCGATGTTCCACGGGATCTTCAGCTTGATCCGATCGAGCCGGGCGCGGCCGCGGTCGGTCTTCTTCCAGCGCAGGAACAGGTAGGCGGCGAGGATCAGCCCGGGCAGCAGGATGTACCAACGGCCGGTGATCATGTCGGAGATCCCGACCGTGAACCGGGTCATCAGCGGCAGCTCGGCGGGGGCGCCGGGGTTCTCGGCGGCGATCTCCTCGAAGATGCCGACGAAGATCGGGACGATGAAGGAGACGACGACGATCAGCACCACCGCGGCCAGCACGAAAACGACCGCCGGGTACATCATCGCCGACTTCACCTGGCGGCGCAGCGCGTCGGTCTTCTCGAGGTGGTGGGCGATGCGGTCGAGCGAGCTCTCGAGCCGGCCCGCGCCCTCGCCGGCGTGGACCATCGAGCGGTAAAGCGGGTCGAACACACCCGGCTGCGACTCCATCGCCGCGCCAACCGAGCTGCCCGCCTCGACGTCTTGGCGAACGGCGACGATCGCCTTCGTCAGCATCTCGTCCTCGGTCTGCTCCTCGAGCGTGTAGAGCGAGCGCAGCATCGGCATTCCCGATGCGATCAAGGTGGCGAACTGCCGCGAGAAGACCGAGAGGTTTCTCAGGTCGACGCTCTTGAAGCGCTGGAACACCGACTCCAGCTTCATCGCCTCGCGCTTCTCGGAGACGTCGAGTACGATCAGCCCGCGCTGGCGCAGCTGCTCGGTCACCTGCGCCTTGTTGCCGGCCTCGGCCTCGCCGCGGGCCGGCACACCGGCGAGATCGACTGCGTTGAAGTCGAATGTGGCCACGACGCTGCGCTCAGCCGACTCCAGCGGGCACGCGCTGGTTCGAGCCGCTCATCGCCTCGGTGCCTCCGAGCAGCCGCTTGAGCTCCTCGGGGACGGAGGCGCGCTGATCGGCGACCTCGCGAGTGATTGTGTGCCTGCGCACGAGCTGGGCGAGGTGGGAGTCCATCGTCTGCATCCCGCGCGAGCCCGAAGTCTGAAGAGCCGAGTAGATCTGGTGCGTCTTGCCTTCACGGATCAGGTTGCGAATCGCCGGCGTCGGCACGAGGATCTCGGCGACGCAGGCACGGCCGGCGCCGTCGGCGGTCGGGACAAGCTGCTGGGTGACGATCCCCTGAAGCGCGATCGAGAGCTGCATCCGTACCTGCTGTTGCTGGTGGGCCGGGAAGACGTCGATGATGCGGTCGACCGTCTGCGCAGTCGACTGCGTGTGCAAGGTCGCGAACACCAGGTGGCCGGTCTCCGCCGCCGTCAGCGCGGTCGAGATCGTCTCCAGGTCGCGCATCTCGCCGACGAGGATGACGTCGGGGTCCTCGCGCAGGGCGGACTTCAGGGCGCTGGAGAAATCTGTCGCGTCGGCGCCGATCTCGCGCTGGTTGACGATGCACTTCTGGTGGCGATGCAGGAACTCGATCGGGTCCTCGATCGTGAGGATGTGCTCCTCGCGCTCCTGGTTGATCATGTTCACCATCGAGGCCAGCGTCGTCGACTTTCCCGAGCCGGTCGGCCCGGTGACGAGGACGAAGCCACGCGGCTTTCGCGTGAACTCGGCCATCACCGCCGGCAGCCCGAGCGACTCCAGGCTCTGGATCTGCGAGGGGATGAGACGCAGGGCGGCCGAGATCGCGCCGCGCTGGAAGAAGACGTTGACGCGGAAGCGCGCCATTCCCGGGATCGAGTAGGCGAAGTCGAGCTGGCGCTCGTTCTCGAAGCGCTTGCGCTGCGAGTCGTTGAGGATCGAGTAGACGATCTCGCGCGTGTCCTGGGGAGCGAGCCTCTCGTAGCCCTACATGTGAGTGATCTTGCCGCGCAGGCGCATGACCGGAGGCACGCCGGCGGAAAGGTGCACGTCGGAGGCGTTCTCCTCGACCATGCGGGTGAGGACGGATGCGAAATCGAGGCTCATCGCTACCTTGATCGTCGCCTGGGCGCCGAACCTTTAGCGGTGGTCCGCAGCGGCCTGCGATCAGGAGGCGACGCGAGCGACTTCGGCGATCGAGGTGACGCCGGAACGGACCTTGAGCAGGCCGTCCTCGCGCAG
>JBKJXG010000333.1:0-3773 GCA_046716525.1 Solirubrobacterales bacterium | reverse complement strand
TCGGAGAACCCCATCGGGAACAGGTACTCGATGTCAGACGTCGCACTCGAGTAGTGCGAGAGCTCGTCGGCACCGTGTGCGCGCAGGATCAGGTGGTCGGGGCGGATACCGAGATCGGTGTACCAGCGCATGCGCTCGCCCATCCAGTGCTGATGCCACTCCGAGACCTCATCGGGCGGGCAGAAGAACTCCATCTCCATCTGCTCGAACTCACGCGTGCGGAAGATGAAATTTCCAGGCGTGATCTCGTTGCGAAACGACTTGCCGATCTGGGCGATGCCGAACGGCGGCTTGACCCGCGCGAAGTTGAGCACGTTCTTGAAGTTGATGAAGATGCCCTGGGCCGTCTCCGGGCGCAGGTAGGCGGTCGAGCCGGAGTCCTTGACGGGGCCGACGGTGGTCTCGAACATGAGGTTGAACTCGCGCGCGTCGGTGAGCTCGCAGTCGGGGCCCTCACCTGCGAGCTTCGAGGGCTTCTGACCGCACTGGCTGGTCTCCAGATGGTCGGCGCGAAAGCGCAACTTGCAGGTCTTGCAATCGACCATCGGGTCGCTGAATCCGGCGAGGTGGCCCGATGCCTCCCACACCTTCGGGTGCTGGATGATCGCCGAGTCGATCGCGACGATGTCGTCTCGGTCCTGCAACATCGCGCGCCACCACTCGGCCTTGACGTTGTGCTTGAGCAAGACCCCGTAGTGGCCGTAGTCGTATGTCGAGCCGACACCGCCGTAGATCTCCGACGACGGGAAGATGAAGCCGCGCCGCTTGCACAGAGCCACGACCTCATCGAGGGTTGGGTCGCCGCTGGTGTCGACGGATTCGGTATCTGGCACCTCGCTCACGGGCCGAACCGTAGCTGTCGCGGGACGCGGTTCCCGGCCGCTGTGACTTGTCTCAACCGCCGATGGGCATAATCGCTGGCCGCATGCCGATCTACGAGTACCGCTGCACGAAGGGCCATCAGTTCGAGGTCATCCAGTCGATGGCCGACGATCCTGTGAGCAAATGCGAGGTTTGTGGCGCGAAGGTCGAACGCGTCTTTCACCCGATCGCCGTCCACTTCAAGGGCTCGGGCTTCTACACGACCGACTACGCGAAGAAAAGCTCGGCGAACAGCAGCGGCGATTCGGAGTCCAAGGGCGACAAGAGCTCGAAGTCGGACTCCAGTTCTAACTCGGAGTCGAGCTCGAAGTCCGACTCCGGCTCGAGCTCCAAGTCGGAATCCAAGAGCGATTCCAAGCCCGCGAAGACATCGTCCGACTAGTCACCCTCGGCCGGATCTGCTGGGTGGGGGTGTGGGGGAGCGAGCGCGAGCACGTTTCCGATCGCGGATGATGAGTTAGCGGTCCTATAGCCCCATTAACTCATCACTCGACCTGTAAAGCCGCTCCGAACCGGCCCCCTCACTGCTGTCGTTCGCATTCCCGATCCGGCCGGCGCGTCCCCACCACCCCCGGGACCTCTAGCCCTGAGGGCAGTTCGGCTGCTCAGGCGGCTTCCCGTCCAGCAACTCCCTGGCCGCTCGCTCGCACTCCTGCGGCGAGACGACGAGGTTGCCCGCCCCGGTCGTGCTCGAGGGCGTGAGCACGTCCGTGTCGCCGCTGCCGATCGCCGTCGAGATCACGAGCTGAGGCATCGTCAGCATGCCCATGCTCGAGACCATCGCCTTGGGCGCGTTCCAGCCGATGATCGGGCCCTTGATGAAGTTCATCGGCAACGAGGTGACGCTGGTCAGCTTGCCCTTGATGCCGTCGAGGATCAGCTGCTGGAACTGAGCGCGCTCGACGTCGGTTCCGGCGAAGTCACCGTCGCCACACGTGTTCGAGCGGGTGCGGGCCAGGGTGATCGCCTGGAAGCCGTCGAGGTGGTTCTCGCCCTTTTCCAGATCGAGGTTGAAGCTGCCGTCGGAGACGCTCGAGCAGACCGGGCTCGGCAGGTCGACGTCGATGCCGCCGATCGTGTCGATGAAGCTGCGAAAGCCGTCGAAGTCGATGATCGCGACTTCGTCGACCTCGATTCCGAGCATGCCCTCGACCGTCCGAATTGCGAGCTTGGCGCCGCCTGAGGCATAGGCGGAGTTGATCTTCTGCGGTCCTTGGCCGGGGATCTCGGCGAGGGTGTCGCGAGGAATCGAGAGCTTGCGAAAGCTGCCGCCCCCGGCGCGGATCAGCATGATCGTGTCGGAGCGAAACGGCGCGTTCTTGCAGCTGGAGTCCTTGGCCCGGCCGCTGACCACCGCCTCGATGCAGTCCTCGGGCTCGGCCTCTTCCGGCCCGGCGAAGGCGCCGGAGCGCACGTCGGTGCCGAGCACGAGGATCGTCTGCGGCGAAGCGATCATGAACGGGTTGCCGCCGAGCTCGTCGCCGATCCCGTCGGCCAGCTTCGACTTCTGGATCTGCGCCGAGATCGCAAAGGCGGCGAAGCTGAGCACGATCCAGGCAAGAACGCCGATCAGCGCCCACTTCGCGACGCGCCGCCAGAGCGGGCGATCGTCGGACGAGCCAACCGGCTTCGGCGCCTTGTCATCGTCGCCGCCACGCTTGAAGCGGTCGCCGAGTCCGCTGAGATCCGGCTTGCGTACGAGATCGCCAAGTCGCCGCCTGGACTTGTAAACGGCATAGTCCGGCTTCTCCGGCGGTTGTGGATGATCGCCTTCGGCCATGAGCTATCAATACCGCATGCCCCCTGGAAACTCCTGCCGACGCCCGCCGCGGTGAGCACCAAGTGAGGTCGGCGATCGGCGTTGATCTCGGCGGGACGAAAATGGCGCTTGGGGTTGTCGACGACGACCGCAAGGTGCTTCACCGCTCCACCCGAGCCACCGCGGGCCTCGATCTGCCGGAGCTCCTCGACCAGCTCGAATCGGAGCTGCGATCTGCGCTGCGGGCAAACCCCGAGGCTGAGGCCGTCGGCCTCGGAATTCCGTGCACGATCGATCGCGAGCGTGGCTACGCGATCAGCGCCGTCAACCTGCCGATCGTCGACGTCCCGATCCGCGACCTGATCTCCGAGCGCGTCGGCCTGCCGACCTGCATCGACAACGACGGCAACACCGCGGCGCTGGCCGAGCAGCGATTCGGCGCCGGCGAGGGGATGCGCAACATCGTCCTGTTGACGATCGGCACCGGGATCGGCGGCGGCCTGGTGCTCGAAGGCGAGGTCTATCGCGGCACCCGCGGCGCGGGTGCCGAGCTCGGCCACATCGTCATCGACGCCGACGGCCCGCACTGTCAGGGCAACTGCCCGAACCGAGGCTGCGTCGAGGCGATGGCGTCGGGCACCGCGCTCGGCCGCGAAGGCCGGCTCGCCGCCGAGGCGAGCCCCGACTCGACCCTCGGCCTGGCCCTGGCCGAAGGCAAGGAGGTCGACGGGCGTTTCGTCACCGAGGCGGCAATCGCGGGCGACCCAGCCTCGATCGAGGTCGTTGCCCTGATCGGCCGCCGGCTCGGTGTTGCGCTCTCGAGCCTCGCCAACATCTTCGAGCCCGACGCGATCGTGATCGGCGGTGGCGCTGCCGCGGCCGGTGAGCTGATCTTCGAGCCGGCGCGCGAGGTGCTGCGGGCGCGGGCTCTGCCACCGATGAACGAGACACCCGTGCTCGCGGCCGAGCTCGGGCCCGACGCGGGGATGATTGGCGCGGCGACGATGGCGCTCGAGGAATGCGCCGCCGCCGAGCGAGCGAGCGGCTGATGGCCGGCCGGCTCACCGTCTGCCCGACTCCGATCGGCAACCTCGAGGACATCAGCGCGCGCGCGCTGCGCGCGCTCGAGGAG
>JBKJXG010000332.1:0-3132 GCA_046716525.1 Solirubrobacterales bacterium | reverse complement strand
CGGGCAAGCAGATCAGGGTCCGCGGTCGTGTCTTCTGCGAGCCGCGAAACGTCGTCGGCTGGGTCTACGCCGATCCGGTCGGGCCCGAGCACAACACCGTCAACTGCTCGATCTCCGATCTCGAGCTGATCGTGGAGCGAAAGGGGCGCGAGGCTCTGCGGCTGGAGTGCGTCGGCGCCGCCGCCTATGAGCTCGGCATGCGCGAGACCGACCACGGCATCGCTTTGCAGCCCTATCCCGACGGCTAACCCGTCACTTCACCTTCCATCGGTACTTCTGGACCTTGCCGATCAGGCTGCCGGCGACCGCACGGGCTTTGAAGACGTGCTTGCCGTCCTTGAGGTTCTTGTACCTCACCGGCACTCGGCATTCCCTGAACTTCTTCTTGTCGAGCTTGCACTCGATCACCGCGGCCTTGTTGTCGCTGACCGGTTTGAACCTCGCGCTGTCGTTCTTGGTCTTGGGGAACTTGATCAGCAGATCCGGCCCACGAGCACAGGCGGCCTTGGGGGCGACGAGGACGTCGCTGGGATCGAGCTCGGCGATGCCGGTGAAGTCGCCGCAATGCCACTTGTCCGACTCGCCATCCTTGAGTTTGAAGACGTCGTGCTCGCCGCAGTCGTCGTAAACCGTGTCGCGGCCGGGGCCGCCGATGTTCGTATCGGCAACGGTGAACGGGCAGTCCGTGGTGTCGGGCAGTTCGACCAGCGCATCGTCCCCGGCGCCGCCGTCGAGCAGGTCGCCGACGAAGCCGCCGAAGTCGCCATGGTTGGTCATCGTGTCGGCACCGTCCTCGCCGAGCAACGTCCCCGCGTCCTCGAGCACGTCGTCTCCGTCGCCGCCGGAGATCGTCGCGGCGGTGGCGCCGTTGGCATCGATCTCGTCGTTGACGTTGCCGCCGGAGAAGGTGCTGCTGGGCGGGCTGTCGGGCGGCGTGGCGCCGATCACGTCATCGCCGTCGCCGCCGGAGACGGTGTCGACGCCGCCGTAGGATCGGATCAGGTCGTTGCCGGAGCTGCCGACGATGTCGTCGTTCGAGTCAGTCAGCGCGCTTTCCACCCTGAGGCCGGGCTCGGTCGCCGTTCCTTGTGGGGGTATGCCGTTGTAGCGGAACGTGTTCGGGGCGTTGTCGGGGCTGAACAGCGGCGGAAAGGCGAGATCGGCACGGACGCGGTTCATCGCGGTCGCGCCGATGACGCGGGGGCACCGCAGCGAGGTCGAACTGAGCTGGGTACAGGCGCCGCCGCTGTTGTTGTCGGTGATCGGGACCGAGTCGGTGAACGTGTAGTTGGTCGCGTCGCCGTCGATCGTCAGCGTGTTCGCCTCACCGGCTGCCGGCAGGAACGTGTAGAGGCCCTGGCCGGTGTTCGTCGTGACAGTGGCGGCGCTGCCACTGGCGGGTGCGAGCAGTCCGCCGGCGACGACGACGACGAGGGCAAGGGAGGCGCGCAGTGGTCGCGCTTGGACCCGTTTGCGTTGAGTTTGCCGGCGTTCCATGTCCTCGGGCCGACCCTACATCAACCCAGCCGGATGGCTCAGCGGCGCTTGAAGCGGGCCCAGGTCGAGCGCAGCTCGAGGCGGGCGCGCAAGGTGTCGCCGGTGACGATCTGGCTGCCGCTCGAGCCGACGACGCGGGCGCGAACGATCCGTGGTGAGCGGCCGCGCTCGATCACCTCGATCTTCTCCAGCCGGCCGCTGAAAAGCGCGGTCAGCTCCGACTCCATCTTCTCGTCGGAGTAGGTCTCTGTCCAGTTGTGGACCGGCGATGCGTCGTCGAAGGGATCCTCGACCGACTTCAGATACGGGATCGCGTTGCCGCCCGAGAAGCCGAACTCCGAGTTCTCGGTGATTCCCCCGGAAGTCGAATGGTAGTACGTGATCGCGGTCTCGCCGTTGTGTTCGACGACCTCGCCCGCGGTGGCATCGGCAGCTCGGTTGGTGGTCGAGGTCTCCGAGGAGCGGCCGCCGTAGACCTGGCTGCGTGTGTCGGCGTAGTGGTCGAACGGACCTTCTCGGTCGGTCGCGAGGGCGTAGGAGCGCGCCACGACCGCCTGCGCGCGAAGCGCCTGTTTGGGCCACGACGACGGCACCTCGTTGGCGACGACGCCCTTCACGTAAGACTCGACGCCGAGCTGGTTGATGACCAGCAGAGAGCCATTTTGGTTGCGGGCGACGAGCGCACCCCGAAAGCGGCCCGTGCCGGCGATCTTCACATCCTTGCTGGCCTTGCCCTCGAGGCCGCAACTGCGAATTCTGTCGCCGTCGGGGGAGCGCAACTCGATACCGCCGGCGCTGGGCGCGAACGAGTACCTTCGCTCGGCATCGATGCTCCTGCCGCAGGCTTTGCCTGCGCCGCTGAACGTGACCGAGCCTTGGCCCGAGGCGATCAGGACCCGGATCGGCTCGACGCCGGCCTGGCCGAGCGTGGTGTGCTTGTAGTAGTGATCGAGGATCTCTCTGTAGCTGCGGCCGTTCTCGGCAAAGCCGAACGCCCCGTACTGCGAGAGCCCGACGCCGTGGCCGAAGCCGTGGCCCTTGACCGTCCACGAGGCATGCGCCGTCGCCGCTGCGAGCATCGCGACGGTCGCGAGCAGGGTCATGGTCGTGCGGGTGACAAGCCTCATCGAATCCGGGGTCCTGACACTGCAACAGGGTAGGGAGAGCAGAAGTCGCGGTCGCACGAATCCGACCGATACGCTGGCACGAATCGAATGGAGGTCGTCAATGAGCGTCACTGATCGGGAGAAGGCGGCTATCGAGGGGGCTCCGAAGCAGCTCTTCATCGGTGGCGAATGGCGAGATGCCGCGACTGGTGAGAAGCTCGCGGTCGACGATCCCTCGACGGCTGAGACGATCTGCGAGATCGCCGATGCCGCGCCCGAGGATGCCCAGGCGGCGATCGACGCCGCGGCTTCGGTGCAGGGCGAGTGGGGGCGCAGCACTCCCAACGAGCGCAGCGAGATCCTCTGGCGCGCCTTTGAGCTGATTCACGAGCGCATCGACGATCTCGCCCTGCTCATGACCCTGGAGATGGGTAAGTCGGTGACCGAATCGAAAGCCGAGCTCACATACGCGGCCGAGTTCTTTCGTTGGTTCTCAGGCGAGGCCCTGCGCATCGACGGCTACTACAAG
>JBKJXG010000331.1:0-3186 GCA_046716525.1 Solirubrobacterales bacterium | reverse complement strand
ATCGCCCGCGGCTCGCTCGGCAACCCTTGGATCTTCGCCGAGCTCACCGGCGGCGCGGCGGCGTCACCCGCCCCGGAGGAGATCGAGGCAGAGCTGCTCTGGCTGCTCGAGCGTGCTGAGCAGCACTGGGGTGCCGAGCGTGCGGCGCGCAACCTGCGCAAGTTTTATCCCTGGTACATCGAGAGGCTCGGCCTGACGGGGCCCGAGGCCGACCGCTTCCAGCGCACCGACTCGCTCGACCAGGTGCGCGAGCTGCTCTCGCGAGCAGTCGCTGGAGCCGGAACGGACCGCGAATACGCATCGCTATAATCGCGCGCTGCCCGACTCCGCCGTGCGCACCAAAGCGCCGCGTTTCGGGCGTTTTCTATGCCAGGAGAGCCGCATTGCGCGGCACAAAAAGGGATGAAGAGGACAAGACGTGGCTCGTGAAGCGCTGATCACCAAGGAAGGGCTCGACAAGCTCAAGACCGAGATCGAGCACCTGCAGACCGTGAAGCGGCGCGAGGTCGCCGAACGGATCAAGGACGCGCGCGAGTTCGGCGACATCTCAGAGAACTCCGAGTTCGACGATGCCTAGAACGAGCAGGCGATCGTCGAGCAGCGGATCGCGCAGCTGGAGGAGCGCCTGCGCCGGGCCAAGCTGATCGATGAGAAGAAGATCGACACCGAGGTCGTCGGCGTCGGCGTCCGAGTCCATGTCAAGGACCAGAAGTCGGGCGAATCGCGCAAGTTCCACATCGTCGGGCCCACCGAAGCGAATCCGGCCGAGGCAAAGCTCTCCAACGAGTCCCCGATCGGTCGCGCGCTAACGGGACACAAGCGTGGCGAGGTCGTAGCCGTCGATGTCCCTCGCGGCCCCAAGAAGAAGTTCAAGATCACCAAGATCGAGTCGGCCTAGCCGGTTCTGATCTAGGCTCGCCGCCATGGCAGAGCCCGACGATGGTGCCAAGGGGCGCTCGAACGCTCATGTCCTCGACGAGCGGCGAGAGAAGCTCGCGCGCCTGCGTGAGGCCGGGATCGACCCGTTCCCACCCAACTTCGAGGGGCGCACCAAAATCGCCGAAGTCCGCGCCGTCCACGGCGATCTCGCCGACGGCGACGAGACCGACGCTGCCTACCGTGTGGCCGGACGGATCGCCGCGCGGCGTGGCCAGGGCAAGGCGGCGTTCATCGATCTCGTCGACGCCAGCGGCCGGATCCAGCTGCACGCTCGCCGCGATGTCCTGGCCGAGCAGGAGTTCGATCGCCTGGTCGGCCTCGACCTCGGCGACATCATCGGCGTCGATGGCACGGCGTTCAAGACCCGGCGCGGCGAGCTCTCGCTGAAGCTGAGCGGATGGACGCTGCTGGCCAAGAGCCTGCGCCCACCGCCCGACAAGTTCCACGGGCTCAAGGACACTGAAGTGCGCTTTCGCCACCGCGAGCTCGACCTGATCGCCAACCCCGAATCTGTCGAGCTGTTCAAGCAGCGTGGTGAGGCGATCTCGGCGACCCGCCAGTGGCTCGACTCGGAGGGGTTCGTCGAGGTCGAGACGCCCGTGCTCCAGCCGGTCTACGGCGGCGCACTCGCGCGCCCGTTCATCACCCATCACAACGCGCTCGACCGCGAGCTCTACTTGCGGATCGCGACCGAGCTCTACCTCAAGCGCTGCATCGTCGGTGGCATCGAGCGCGTCTACGAGCTCGGCAAGGACTTTCGCAACGAGGGCGTCTCGTTCAAGCACAACCCCGAGTTCACGATGCTCGAGTGGTACGAGGCCTATGCCGACTACGACGACGCGGCGGTGCGACTCGAACAGCTCGTCGCACACGTCGCCGAGCGCGTCCTCGGCACCACCGTGGTCGAGCGTGACGGCGTCGCGATCGAGCTCGCGGGGCCGTGGCGCCGGGTCACGCTGCGCGAGGCCATCTCCGAGAAGACAGGCATCGACGTCCTCGCTCATCCCAGCCGCGACGACCTCGCGCAGGCGATGGGGGTCGAGCCTGACCCGAAGGACAGCTGGGGCAAGCTCGTCGACGACCTGCTCTCAAAGCAGGTCGAGCCCGGTCTGACCCAGCCCACGTTCGTCTACGACTATCCGCTCGAGATGTCGCCGTTCGCCAAGCGCCACCGTCGCGACGACGGCTTGGTGGAACGGTGGGAGGCATTCGCTGGTGGCTTCGAGATCGCCAACGCCTTCACCGAGCTCAACGACCCCGACGATCAGCGCCGTCGCTTCGAGCAGCAGGCCGAGCAGCTTCGCCGCGGCGACTCGGAAGCACAGCCGATGGACGAGGACTACATCCAGGCACTCGAGTACGGGATGCCGCCCACCGCAGGTGTCGGGCTCGGCATCGACCGCCTGGTGATGCTGATGACCGGGGCAACGAGCTTGCGCGAGGTGGTCCTCTTTCCGGCGATGCGGTGAGCGCGGTCGCGAACATCGTCGCGAGCCTCGCAGCCGCGGTCGCCTTCAGCGCCGACCCGCCGAGCTGTGATCAGGGCGGGCCGAGTTGCGACACGGCCAGCGGCACGATCCTGGCGCTCGAGCGCGTCGACCCAGACGGGGACGGCGACGCGCATTTCGTCATCCTCGATCCAGGCGGCGTCACCGCCCCGGGGATCTCGGTCATCGATGTCGCCAGGAAACTGCGCCCGCAGCCACTGCCCCGTGCCGGCACCGCGATCAGCGCGGCCGGTCCGGTTCTCCCGGGCTCCTACGGTCAGCGCCAGATTCAGGCGACCGAGATTCGGGTCGGCCCGGGCTAGGACGCAACTTGCGACTTTGGTGCCCTGATCGATGCCTGAGCCTCGCAGAGGGCCCGTGCGCCCCGGCTATACTGGCCCCTCGCCGTCGTCGACAAAAACCGGAGGTTCTAATCCCGCGGCATCCAGCAGCCGAAGTAGTGATTGGAACACCCGGCGCCGTCGCGTCCCGCGGCACCGTTAGAACTTAGGTACTCCGAAGCAAGGCGGAAATCAGGTTGTTCGAGCGATTTACAGAACGAGCCCGGCAGGTCGTCGTCCTCGCCCAAGAGGAGGCCCGGACGCTCAAGCACAATTACATCGGCACCGAGCACATCCTGCGCGGGCGGTTGCGCGCGGCGGAGGGGCGCGCCGCCAGGGTGCTCGAGTCGCTCGACATCACGGTCGAACGCGTCCGCGCCCAGGTCGTTCGCATCGTCGGCTCCGGCGAGGAGGTCACC